>JAOUBX010000020.1 GCA_029860075.1 Deltaproteobacteria bacterium
TGTGCTCTAAAGGGCCGGGAGAAACGTCCATTGGAAGAAGTCATTAACAAGGCTGCAGCTTGGCTTGAGTCAGATGAGCTTGCAGGTGAAATAAGGGGGAATGTGAATGATAAAGGGAAAGCTGTGTGAATATTTTTCAGGATTTGGCTTCAAAAGATTGTCTGCTACAGAAGTTGACCCCGAAACCTCCCATGGTCATGAGTTTCAAGGGATAGGTGCATTTAGGGAGCTTTTTGGGACGGAACGCCATGAGTTTTCAGCCACATTTATTCATCTGTCCGATATTCATGATGATGGCCTTATCAGTCAACAAGGTGATCTTAGCTGGTATGATTCCAGGGAAAACCAGCCCCATCGGTCACCGGAATACCGTCTATATTACCATGCCGAAGTCACCCTTGTACAAGAGTACATCAATCCAGAAGATCTGATAATTGTTGCCCGCGAACCGGATGGTAACATTGTAGTCATGATGGCAGAGGCTGGCAGCACTTACGAGCAACAGCTCATGTGGCTTTTTGATATTGTCGAGGAAGAACTCTTCACGAAATTCATTGTCCGAGATGTTGATGATGACGAAACGCTTAACTATGCCTCACGTATCATACTGGAAAATCTTGGTATCGAGATCATTGAAGAAGCGGAAAACTGGCTCGATGTAATGCTGGACAGGTTTGGTAAGGCATTTCCCAAAACCAGAGTTTTCTCGGCATTCGCCCAGGAAACCTTACCTGAAGTTTCACCGATAGACAACCCTGATACCGCCCTTGTCCAGTGGATGGATCAGGAAGAACTGCTTTTCAGAACCTTTGAACGACATCTGGTGACAGAACGACTAAGAGAAGGATTTGGCACCCATGGCGATGATGTTGATGCCTTTATCAGCTTTTCGCTAAGCGTTCAGAACCGACGGAAATCACGTGTCGGCCATGCACTTGAAAACCATCTTGAGCAAGTTTTTATTTCACATAACCTTAGTTATTCTAGGAACAAGGAAACAGAGAACAGGGCAAAACCTGATTTTATTTTCCCGGACATTGATAAATACCATTATCCTGAATTCCCTGATTGTCGCCTTTCCATGCTGGGTGTAAAGTCATCCTGTAAGGACAGATGGCGTCAGGTCTTGTCGGAAGCTGCGAGAATAAATGAGAAGCATCTTCTGACAATGGAGCCGGGTATTAGTGAAAACCAGACGAGCGAAATGCAATCAAACTCACTTCAGCTTGTTGTGCCTTCATTACTGCACAGTACATACAAGCCTGAGCAGCAAACTTGGCTTTTCGATGTTGCGGATTTTCTGGATATGGTGAGAGAGCGTCAATCAACTGATTAACAAGAATACAAACAAATAGATTGAACAACGGTTTATGGACTTTAAGAAAGGAATAGATGGTCACATCTGCATTATTAAGTTTTTACTGGACAAGAGCAGCAAGGAATGAGGCCGTGTCTTGAGTCCTGAATTCAAAAGTTCCATTTAGAACAAAAGATATTTACAATCAGAAATGATTGAGGTATAAGAAAACAAATGTTATGGGGGATAAGCAAATGGGGGAGAGAGTTTATATTAACGGAAAAGTAGAAAGCCCGGACCGGTAACGGTTTTGGGCTTTTTTTATATTTAGGGTCAGGGGATATGCTTTATTAAAAAATTAGAGTAAAAGAAAAAAGAACTATTTAATATTCAGTTGCCTTTTTTTGATAAGCTTCAGAAACTGAATCATTACTTGTTTGTACTAAACGGAGGTCATGTATGTTTGGAATTGGCATGCCGGAAGTTATAATCTTGACCATCGTATTTTTATTCATATGGTTTTCGATCAAGATTGCTAAATACTCTTTTCGGCAGATGAATAAGGTCGAGAATCAATCACTCGGTAGTGAATCAGAACGAGGTGATCATCAGCTAAATATTGATATCAACGACTTTCGGTTTATTGCGGATAATCTAATAAGTGAAAAGGAAGTAATTTTAACCGAAGAAGAAATCCCCCTGGACAACAGTCATGGGTCAAGCCCAATCGTGAGTGAGCATGAATTTACAAGAACTGTTATCAATTCATTTCGATTAGATAAGGTTCAAACTATGTCTGGTCTTGTAAAAAGCAGCTTATGGACTCTTGTTGAAACAGAGGTGAAAAAAAATTTGACAAAATCTATTGGTATTCAGATTGGGGAACAGATTACACGAAGAGTAAAGGTTAGGATAGAGGCAGGGCCGGGGCAAGTCGTTCGATATAAGCTTATCTGGAAGCAGAAACAGCGTGAAGGAAAAGCACTTGTTAATATTCAAAATAAAGAGATTCAAATACCATACACCACAATGTATGGTTTGTTTCATTCGGTTAAAAGTATCGAGGTATAAATAAAGAGAAATAAAGGGTCACACCTACCGCACATCTGCATTATTAAGTTTTCACTGTATAACAGCAGCAAGTAACGGGGCAGTGCCTTAAATCCTGAATTCAGGAACAAAGACCTTAGCCCCGAATTGAAAAATTGTTTTGATGGGTTGCACCCATTCTGCGAAGCTATATATAGGGGAATTAGTTGTGGTGCATTGGGACTCCTTTCAGAGTTAAATAGCTCTTTCAGGAGGATTAGTTTACCACCTGTTCAACCCAAAGATAGGTAACACTTTAACCTATAGACATGGGTAACACTTTTTGGGTACTGGTTTAGGTTGATGGACCAGCAGGGTTGGACCAAGTTAAGTAGTTGATATTTAATAGTAATGGCTTTAAAAAAGACTCTTTTCAGCCTTTAGAAGCACCATTTTGAGCTCAAAAAGAAGGTTTTAAAATAAATTTACAAATCAAGGGAGGACTTAAAGATGGGCGTTTATTATAACTGTTATCTCATACCTGAAATTGAAAAGATGAATTATACACCCGATGGAGATACACTCGTTTCACTGGCAAACAAGCTTTTCGAACTTGAGTGGGCAGGGAAGGCTGAAAGCTATGAGACCTTGCAATGCAATGGCGATTGCATGATCAGGAATAAAATGAAAGAAGAAGAGAGAGAGAAGCTACCTTGAAGCAGTTGGCCGATTCGAGAAAGGCTTTTTCCTTCGATCTCCCATATTATGGTGATGCGTCCTCTATTGACGACGAATTTCCACCGGGTGTGGTTTTCAAGGAAAACAAATCTCTTGCAACTATTAGGGATGTGCTTCTCCCCAAACTCCTCGCCGGTGAAATCTCAATAGGAGAGGCCGGGCGCAAAATGGAGGAGGTGGCATGAGCTATCTCCTTTTCATGGATGAAAGTGGACATGATCTCAGGGAATCACCTTATGAGGTTTTGGCGGGCTTCTGGAGTTGAAGGCAAAGAAACTGCTCAAGAAGAAGACATTCAAAATTGCCTCTCAACTGCCTGACATTAAGTCGACTGAAAGAACACAACTGGCGCAGCAATGCCTTATAAAAGGTCAGAAATCATTGGGGAAAGACGGCAGCGGCGCTACAAAATCTGAATTAACAGCACTGTGTCAGGCTAAAATTGCATTTGTAGAGCATTTACTGGAATTATGTGCAAACTATCGTGTAAAAGCCTTTGCCAGTATTGTAGACCGTGACGCGAAACGCCCCGAGGGCAAGGGATTTTTGAGGAAAGACTACGCTTTTTTATTTGAACGTTTTTACTACTTCCTTGAAGATCAAAGAGGTGAACCACAGGGTCTGGTTGCTTTTGATGAACTTGACAAGTCGCAGTGTCATCTGCTGCTGGACCAGATGACTCATTATTTCAGGGAAACGGCAAAGGGGCGCATGCGTTCGTCTTTAGTTATCCCTGAGCCCTTTTTCGTGCATAGCCATTTAACAACAGCGGTACAGATTGCCGATATTGTGGCCTATATTACAGCATGGGGCGTAAGGTTGCCTGGGATGAAAAGGGAAAAACGAACAGAGTTGGATGGCCTTGCAGAGCAGATTTGCACACTGCGATATAAAACGAGCCGTGAAAACAGGGGCTCAGAACATGCTATATGGAGTTTTGTTTTATTGAACGATTTGAGAACAAAAAGACAAAAGATGAAATAGTTTTTTTTTGACAATAAAAAAGGCAATGCCAACTTACGTCGACAAAGCCTCCATAAATAATTATGCTTAAGTGGCTTTAAAAAAGCAATGAAAAAGTGAGAAAAAAATTTCACTTAAAATAATGCATTTTAGAGCGATAAAAAATGCTCTTTTTAACACGGCAAAAAAGCTCCGGTCTTTTGCAGGAAATGTCCGGACCTTTAATTCACAGCTCCGGACATTTAAAGCCCGTACTGCCCATACAGGCGATAGTGCCAGTTTGGGGTCGTCATGCCAAGTACTTGATAAATAAACGATAAGGTCTTAATATAGGGCGGATTTAAGAGATATATTCACTTTTTTGAGGCTAAAAAGGGCGATATAGTCCCCAAAAGCCAAGCTGAATCGAATTATGGGGACAGGCTACTTTAAGGGTAAATAGGGCAGGGGCTCCCCTTTAAAGTTCCCCCTGAAGAGAAACCATGACCAACATAGTCGCCTTCAAAACAGATAAGATTTATGAACTGGAGATGGTTAAAGATGCCCTGAAGGAGGCGGGTATCCCCTTTTTTATCCGTGAGGATACCATGGTAGGGTTACATCTTCCTATTCCCATTGCACCCGTTCCTGTTCCGGGTGTTTCCTTCCTTGTTCTTGTTCCTGAAATTGCATTTGAAGAATCCAGAGCGCTTATCAAAACCCTTCCTGTTGAAGAGACAGAGGCTGATCCTGTGCGGCGTTTCAACCCCCCAAAAGAAGGCAAGCAGCTCTTTAAAATGGAAGGAAGGCATTATGCTGTCATAATTTTCCTTATCTTTGTTTTTTTCATATCTCGGCTTTTCTCACATTAATAAAAAGCATCACCCGGCTTGAAGAATGAAAGCCAATGCAAAAATAGAGATTAGTTAATGTGCCGGGTTTTACCACCCCCGCCCCCTCCTGAAACAGGAGGGGAGTTACAAGTTCCCCGCCTTGATAATGGATTTATGCCCCTTGAGGGTAGGGGCCAGGGGTGGTTGAAAAAAACACCAGGAGATACCCCCTCCGGCCCCCTTGACAAGAGGAAATAAAGCCGCTCTTTTTACGCTCAAAATAAGGGCTTAGGCAGCAGTATTCCATTTACCAATTTTACAGTCTCCCCTTTTTTATTATTGCACTTAAAAGCTGAATGTTCCCGGCAAAAAATGCAAAAGTGCAATATCTGTCTTGACATAACAAAATGATAGAGTAGACTCTCAGTGAGAGTTAATTGCCCTAAGTCCGACAGGCTCCTGGATGTAAGGGCGGAAAGTGGCGGATAGTTTTAAGGTGGATAAACTGCCGAAAAATGAATTTCAGGGTATGCCCGGCTTTTAATTTTTGGGGAAGGGGGGTGAATCGTAAGACCAAAAAAATGAAGTTTTCCAACCATTGCTTGATCATAAGAGAAGTAATTCATAAAAAATGAGAGAAGTTAAATAGGAATGAGTTCAATCATTAAAGTGTTCTGTTTTTTTAATCATTTTTTTCAGTATCCAATCATTCAGCTTTGAACAAAACAGGTGGTTTTTGTAAGGGTCGTATCGATTGTGGCAAATTCATTCAGTAAGGAGTTCCTCCCTGTTAGGCCACAATATGTGAAACATTGTATTATCCAAATATCTAAAATAAAAGCAGCTTGTACAGTGCAATTCTGATTTTTGATATTATCCGGCAACTGTCTGATGACAAAAGCTCAAAAAATTGCATTGATTTTACACTTAACAAGCAAAGGAGGACAAGAAATGAAAACTTTAACCAGCATTATAGGCGTGTTAACGCTTTTACTTACAGGGAGCGCTCTGGCAGGAGTATGCCCGAGTTCGAACGTTATTGAAGAACCGCCTGCTTTCCAGTGGACGGATGCAGGGGGCTATTGGAGCGGCACTCTGGAACTGGGTGAAGCTAGCCTGAACATCGGCAGTGATACTTTTACAACACGCGCCTATCGTCAGGCGGGCGGAAACTTTACTATCCCCGGCCCGACGCTCAACATGATACCGGGAGAAACTTATGTCCTGACATTTAAGAACCTGCTGCCCTATGCAGAACCCAGTCCGGAGCATAACAACTTAAAGGATCCCAATATTTCCAACATTCACACCCATGGTCTTCACGTATCACCTGAAACTCCTGCTGATGATGTGACACGCCTCATTAACGGCGGTTTCTGCGGTGACTATGTGTATGAAGTTCCGGCTAACCATATGGGTGGAACACTCTGGTACCACCCTCATCACCATGGTTCAACTTATCTGCAGGTAGCAGGCGGTGCATTTGGTCTGCTTATTGTTGACGATTCCAATGACGGTATACCGCAGGGCGTTGCCGGCATGACGGAACGTGAGCTTGTTGTCGGTTTTCTTGATCCCGGCGCTGCCGGGGCCGGTGGCGACACTCTCATGTCCGGCACACTTTCACCTGGCTGGACGGTGAACGGCCGGGCGCTGGGGAACATGTGTATGCCCGCAAATGAATGGCAGCGCTGGCGCCTTTTGCTTGCTGACCACGGCGCCAAGGTTAAAACCGTGTCTGTTCCCGGATGTGATGTGGCTCTTCTGTCTCGTGACGGTGTATGGCGAACAGTTGCACCTTTGGACCTCCCAACAAGCTCCATTGACCTGACCGGCGCCTCTCGTGCCGACCTGGCCGTGAGGTGTAGTGCTGATTCAACCATCTCGGTCGATGGGAAGCCCGTTGCCAATGTTTACGCCGACGCCGCCTTGCCTGCCGATTTAGCTGTCGGACCTTATGATAACGGCGCTTCGGGAAGCACCTGGTCTGCCATACGTCCGCCATATTTACGAGACCTTCGGGCTGAAACTCAGGTTGAAACTCGTAATGTTAGTATGGGAGCCCGTACAATCAATGGAGATAAGTTTGACGGTAACGTTCCGACCTTCACGGTCCCCGCAGGTAGTGTACAGGAATGGAAGATTAAAGGCGCTACCAATCACCCCTTCCACAAACACGTCTACCACGTTCAAATGAACGGCGCCTGCGGCGGTAATGATGCTTTTGAGGACGGTGAATACTATGACACAATTGCCGGTAACTGTCTTGTACGCTTTGATTTGAACCCTGCAACTTCCAGCGTTTATAATGGTATGACGGTTATGCATTGCCATATTCTGACCCATGAGGATGAAGGCGCCATGGGCTGGACTGATGTTGTCGGTGGTTTTCCTCCTCCGGCTTTCCCCGGTCCCGGTTATCAGGCTCTCTACCAATGTAATTAATGGCTCTACTCCTGGAGGACCATTGGATATTTCCTGCGCCGGCAGTTTTGACATGACGGCCTGATTGCCGGTAATGGTCCTCATTGCCGGGAGTGCGCCACCAAAACCCTATCAAAAACCACCTGCTTGTATAGGGGACAACAAGAATAATGTCTGTCTAAATCTGTAAGTTCAGTTGTTTTATTTTTAAGAAGAAGGGGGAGCATTAAGCTCCCCTTTTTACGTTCAAAAAGAGGATTTTAAGCAACGGCTTCTCTCAACCTTTCTTCTTTTCCGGCAGGATTATCAGGGTATTAAAAAACCTGTCACCCTCTCTTCCCGCGGGAGAAAGGATGACAGGCTGGAGTGAAGCAGATCAAGCTGAGCAGTTTAAATAATACTTTACTTTCCTTACTATTTTCCGTGAATTACCGTTCCGATTATCTGCACAACGCCCGGCTCTCCCACGATTGCCCGAAGTACAAGGCTGTTTTCGAATTCAATAGGCTGCTGAAAGCCGATGGTTACGGCATCAATGCCGACTGCCGAAGTATTGACGACAACGCCGAAAGGATTGTTCTGAGTTAATCCCCAGTTTTTGAGCGCTGCAATATTGCGCTGAACGATGACCTTTCCGTCAATTTCGAGAGATACGGCGGTGAGACCGCTGGCGCCGCCCTGTTTGGTCATACGGGCCGCAACAAAGGTTCCGGGGCCTGTAATGTTAACCAGATCGTGCGTTGAGCCGCTGGCGGGATTTGTAATCAAACCTTCGGCATCGTCAGCTTCCTTAATGGTGGCGCAGTTGCAGCATTCCTTATTCTGAAGATTTTCTGCAATGTCAGCCAGTGTATCTTTGATATCCTCGAGGTTGTCCCCCACATCTTCCAGTTTGTCGGTAATGTTGCCCAGGTTCTGTGGAACCCCCTTGTCCCCTGCATTGGCAACGAAGGTAAATGAAAATACAAATGAAAATACAATGCCTGAGATTAAAATCTTTTTAGTTCTTTCAATCATTATGTCCTCCTTCAAATAAGCGATTAAAGTAAAAGTATTTTTTAAGGTCTGCAACAAATTGACAGATAACAGCTTTTGCTTCACCTCCCCTTAAAGCTGATTTATTGTGAATAGAAGGAGGGAGTGAAGAGAGCATCCCCCCCCTTTTTTTTAGATGGAAAAAGAACCAACCCGTCCATAAATTAACATTACTTTCCATAGATTACAAGATTGATTTTTCTTTTTTTAAATATATTTTTGCTCAGCCTTGGCGGGTCCGTAAATGATGGGGCTTGATTGAGTTAACTAGTTGATATGAAAGGTAAATAATGTCAAAAGTGCCCTTTTCCTGAAAGCATGTGCCGAAAGTTAAGCCCCCTTGACAGGGGGGAGAAAAATAATCCAAAAAGACTGTTTAGATAAAAGCCCCGGCCTGGCCAGGGCTTTTGCGAAACCTGCGAACTGAATATGAGGCCAGGGTATACTTTGTGTGAGAAATATGGCAATAGAATTTGCAATGGATATTTTGTTTTGATAGTATCTGAAAATACAAACTAACCCGATAAAAAAAGGAAGGTGACCTATGAGCGAAATATATGAGGCAGCAGGAGAAGGTTTGGAAGGAAGTGTTAAAAATAATTCCGGCGGAGGGAAAGATATTGAACTTCCGGAAGGAGTAAGCGGCTGGAGCTGGGGTGCTTTTTTATTGAACTGGATATGGGCAATAGGTAACAGTACGTGGATAGGCCTTCTTGCTATCCTCCCTTATGTTGGGTTGATCTTTTCAATAGTACTGGGCTTTAAAGGAAGAGAGTGGGCATGGAGAAATAAAAGGTGGGACAGTTTCGAGCACTTTGAAGCAGTGCAAAAACGCTGGTCTTTTTGGGGTGTTTTGATCATTGTCGGTATTGGGGGGCTGGGTATATTATCCGCAATTCTTATTCCTGCTCTCCATGAATATAGAATGAGCGCTGGTGGCTCATAAGGTATGGCGTTTTTTTGTAAATGAGAATTCAGGTCTTCTATTTTAGCGGCATCTTATCTTCAAAAATTAAATGACCTTCCCCCCTCTGTTCTCATCTTAAAAGCCCCTTTTTGATCTCAAAAAGGGGCTTTATTGTTTAGTGCTTGAAGTATGAATGTTTAAGGACATATCCCTTTACCCTTAAGCGAAGTTTAAACAAAAATTCCGCATGGAAGAATTTATCCGCCAGGATCATGAAGGTTCACGGAAAGAAGAAAAGGGGAGGGGGAGAGAATAAAATCCAACAAAATGTCCGGTAAAAGTCAGCTTCTGCCTGGCTCTGCTGCAACCTGCAAAGTATTGAGTATAATAATAGGGTACCTTTATTAAAAAAACCGCAAAGGGGGACATGCCAATGCCGGAAGAAGATCTGCAGAGGACTAAATTTCTTAAACTGCCTTTTTCATTTGACAGGGACAAACTGGAGGAAGATCTATCCAGGATTGCAGATGATGAGTGGATAAATCACTTTAATGTGAAAGCCTGCGAAAAAAGATGGTGTTGCGTGCCTCTCCGTTCTGTAGAAGGCAAAAAGGACCATATTGTTTCATCGCCCCATGAAACATTTGAAGATACGGAGATACTTGATCGCTGCCCTTATTTCCGGGAGGTCATTGATAGCTTCAACTGTGAAAAGACTTCCGTCAGGCTAATGTCTCTGGAAGCAGGCGGGATTATCAAAGAACACTCCGACGGTGATACTTCTTTGGAAGATGGTATGGTTCGCCTCCACATACCTATTCAGACGGACCCGGAAGTGATATTTACTATCGGCGGTGAAAAAATTCATTTCAGCCGTGGAGATACGTGGTACATCAATGCGCATGTCAGGCATGGGGTGCAAAATAAAAGTAACCTTCGCAGAATACACTTAATGCTCGACTGCCCGACCAATCCCTGGTTGGAAAAGGTTTTTAAAGAGGCCGGATATATGGCGAATAAGAAACCTAAATATGGCGATCCCGGCGTAACAGATGAAAATGTGAGAGAGGTTATCAGGCAATTAAAATCAATGGGAACAAAAGCAGGTGATGAGCTTGCTGAAAAGCTTACGGCCAAAATGGGCCGGGAGCCTGCCGGACTTAGGGACTCGTAGTGAGGGAAAGTAATTTTGAGCCGGACTTTTCCGCAGCAGCTTCAGCCTAAGTCCGACAGGCTCCCGGTACTCACAGAGCTATGCCCTTATTGTTCGTACTCGGGGGTGTTATAGGATTAAACTTCAAAAAAATGAGTTTCAGGCAAAAGTTCCTCTTTCACACATTTTTTTTCGACAGGATTTAACTTTCTCTTTTTTCCATCATTTTCGCAGTTAAAAAATAGCTTCTCCCTGCGCCCTCTGCATTCTTTGCCGTGAGAATCCTTTTCAACCTGCAACTGTTTTTATTATGAGGATTCATGGATATTTGTTGTTGACAAGTAAATATAATTATGAGTAAATTTACTCATAGTATTGAGTAAATTGTTAAGTGGTTGAAATATAAATGTTTAAACGGCCTATTTTTTATACTCTCCTTGAGAGACTAAGCGAAGCAAGGCGCTTTATACAAGTCCTTTCGGGACCACGTCAGACGGGGAAAACGACTATTTCCCGCCAGATTATGGAAGCGTGCGGTATGCTGTCTCATTACGCGTCGGCTGATGAACCTATGTTGAAGGACCGCATCTGGGTTGAGCAGCAGTGGGAGGCGGCAAGACTGAAAGAAAGGCAGAAGGGTAAAGTGCTCCTCATTCTTGACGAGGTACAGAAAATACCGAACTGGTCTGAAACGGTCAAGCGCCTGTGGGATGAGGACAGTGCCCGGAAAAGATCGCTTTACGTGGTGCTGCTCGGTTCTTCCCCCCTGCTTATGCAGCGGGGGCTTACGGAAAGTCTGGCGGGACGCTTCGAAGTTCTCCCTGTTACACATTGGTCATATGGGGAAATGAGGGATGCTTATGGATGGGATCTCGAAAAGTATATTTTTTACGGAGGATATCCCGGTGCTGCTCCAGTGGTGGATGATTATCAGCGCTGGACGGCATATATCATAAATTCTCTCATAGAAACGTCTATATCAAGGGATATCATGTTAATGACCAGAATAGATAAACCGGTACTACTGAGGTTGCTTTTTGATCTTGGTTGCAGCTATTCAGGGCAGGTCCTCTCCTATCAAAAGATGGTAGGACAATTGCAGGATGCGGGAAATACAACGACACTGGCCCACTACCTGAACCTTCTTGAGGGAGCCGGGTTGCTTACAGGCCTTCAGAAATATGCAGGACAAAAGGTAAGGCGGCGGAGTTCCAGTCCTAAACTCCAGGTACTTAATACTGCCCTCATGACCACTTCATCGGGCCTTACCTTTGACGAAGCCAGAAAAGATTGTGATTATTGGGGGAGGCTTGTTGAATCGGCAGTCGGTGCGGCGCTGGCCAACGGAATCAGGGGATCGAATATAAAGCTCTTCTACTGGGCCGGCCGGAACAAAGAAGTTGATTTTGTACTTTGCCGGGGAAAAGAGCTTGTCGCAATTGAAGTAAAGAGTGGACGAAGAAAAGCGGTATTACCGGGCATTGAGGCTTTTGAGAGAGAATTTCCTCTTAAGAAGAAACTCCTTGTAGGAGCGCAGGGAATATCTCTCGAGGATTTTTTTATTACAAAACCGGAAGCCTTGTTTTAACCCGATAAGAGCATTTTTGTCACTGTCCCCGGCGCAACGCCTTGATTTTACATCACTTTAATAAAGATACACACTTAAGCTGTAGTGAAGCATCAGCATTTTGAAGCTAATATGCTACACTATAAATATATGTCCAGGTTTCCTTCCGGGTTTAATCAAATGCACTCAAAACTTATTATGAGGAACGATGAAAAAAACAATTATCTTGCTTTGTATTTTGTTCTCGTCAATAGCAGGGGCTGAAGATAAAACAATTTCTATTTGCAGTTTTGAATGGCCGCCCCATCACGGGAGAACTTTAAAAGATGGAGGATATACGGCTGATATCATTAAAGCTGTTTTCGAACCGCAAGGATATATAATCAAAAAAGAATATTATCCCTGGAAGCGTGCACAATCCTTAGCTATTGAAGGGAAAGAGTGTGACGCCATCACTGAAATTTACATTAATGAAGAGAGACTGGATTACTACTGGTACGGCGCCCCTTATTCAATTCACGAGGTCTATCTTATAGCGCTTAAATCCCATTCAATAAAAAATTACAATAACTTACGGGAATTAAAAGGATTAAAGTTTGGATACAATAGCGGGGGATCACTCTCTCAAGCCTTTGATTCGGCTGATTATATTCAAAAGTTCGGAACAAAAGGATATGAACTGGGGATAAAAATGTTGTTGGCACAGCGCTATGATTTTTACGTGAGCGCTAAATCAGTTGCTTTTTATGAAGCAAGAAAACTCGGGCAACATGAAAAAATTCATGCCATCGGCAAACCCTTGCAAAGCCAGGCTGTTTATATGGCTTTTTCAAAAGCAAATCCAAAAAATATATCGAGACTGCGAGACTATAACCGGGGACTTTTTTTACTCCACCAAAGTGGAAAATATTTGGAAATTATGAAAAAGCACGGCTTTGAATAAAAGGCAGAGGGTCACTATAGAATGAAGCCTGTTTTAAAGTATAGAAAGGATTATCGGCTATCCTATCAGGTATTGATTTATATCATGCTCTGCAGCGCTTTTTTTACCGTTATCGGAACGGGAACTCAGCTCTATTTTGACTATGACAGAGATATAAAAAGAATATACGAGGATTTGCGGCATATTGAACAGGGATATCTTCAGCCTATTGCAGGTAATGTATGGGCCATGGACAGCTTGCAATTAAGGAAAAATTTGCAGGGCGCTTTACAATTACCCGATATCGAATACCTGGAGGTCAATGAATTCAGAGATTCGGCTGATGCCATAAAAGAAAAAATCGGAAAAAAAGTGTCGGATAATATTATCTCCAAAACATTTATTTTTAAATACGGCCAACAGGAAATACCCTTAGGCAGTCTATTGGTCGTTGCCAGTAAAGATAATGTTTTGGAGCGATTGAAAGAAAAAGTACTTTTAATATTAGCGACGCAGGCCTTAAAAACCTTTTTTGTATCTATATGTATTCTCGTTATTTTTTATAGTCTCATTATGAAGCGCCTCAATCTTTTAGCGAGGTATTTCAGCGCCTTTGATATAAACAAATTAGATGCCCCCCTTTCCATTCAGCGAAAAAGAGAACCTGACTACCCCGATGAGTTCGGTCGTCTTGTCAATTCAGTAAATTTTATGAGAACCCGGCTGAAAGAAAGCATTGAAGAAAGAAACCGTTCCCAGGAATCCCTGAAAGCGAGTGAAGAAAGATACGAACTTGCTATGCAGTTTGCTAATGACGGCCTTTTTGACTGGAATGTGGAAACTAATGAAATCTATTATTCGCCGGGATGGAAGCGATTACTTGGCTATAAAGATAATGAAATTGAAAATAAGTTTTCCGAATGGGAAAGGCTTACCCATAAAGATGATATCAAAGCTTCCATGGAGATGCTAAATGAACTTCTTGAAGGAAAAAGAGACCGCTTCGAGAAGGAAATGAGGATGCTGCATAAAGACGGTCATTGGGTTGATATTTTATCACGGGCAAATGTTACTTACAATGAAGAGGGAAAAGAAGGCCGCGTTGTGGGAACCCATATTGATATTACCGAGCGCAAGCGATCGGAGGAAGCGCTGCGAAAGAGCGAGGAACGATTCAGAACGGTTTTTAAGGCAGCCAATGAAGTGTCTTTTATCGTAACTGACGTCCGGGACCCGGACCCCATCGTGTTGGAATTTAGTCCGGGCTCTGAAAATATATTTGGCTATAGTAAAAGCGAGATAATTGGAAAACATGTCTCTCTCTTTTATCTGCCCGATGATGCAGTGAAATTCCCTGAAGCGCATAGGCAAATGCGAGAAAGTAAAAAGGGATTTTCCGGTGAGACCACCCTGGTAAGAAAGTCGGGCGAAAAATTTCCCGCTTTATTTTCAAGCTATCCATTGTTTGACGGAAAGGGTGAAATGTACGCTACTTTAGAGGTCTGCTTTGATATAAGCGAAGAACAAAAGCTTGAAGCTCAACTCTATCAGGCACAGAAGATGGAATCAATAGGGAGACTTGCCGGCGGCGTGGCTCATGATTTCAATAATATGCTGAGTCTCATCATGGGTCATACGGAAATGATTCTCGATGATTTAGAGGAGACAAGTCCGCTTTTTCCCAGGCTTGAGGAAGTCAGAAAAGCTGCGGAACGCTCAACTAATCTCACCCGGCAACTGCTGGCCTTTGCGCGCAAGCAGACGATGGAACTAAAGGTACTCCATCTCAATGAAGTATTGGAAGAGATGTTAAAAATGTTAAGACGTTTAATCGGTGAAGACATTGATCTTTCATGGTGTCCCAAAAAGGATTTATGGCCCGTTAAGTTAGATCCCTCGCAAATAGATCAAATCCTGGCCAATTTATGCGTCAATGCAAGAGATTCTATTACAGGTATCGGCAAAGTTGTCATTGAGACAGATAATATGAGCATTGATGAGGACGCTTGCCGGGATCATGTCGGTTTGAAGGCCGGCGACTACGTTATGATCGCAGTGAGCGATAATGGTTGTGGAATGGATAAAAAAACGCTCAAGTATATTTTTGAACCCTTTTTTACGACAAAGGGCGTTGGTAAGGGAACGGGATTAGGACTGGCTACAGTATATGGCATTGTTAAACAGAACAATGGCTTCATTGACGTTTATAGCGAGCTTGATGAAGGGACTGTTTTTAAGGTCTACCTGCCTCGCTATACCGGAAAAATTGAAGAGGAAAAAAAGATAATTACCACTGCGGTGGCAGCAGGTCACGGTGAAGTTATTTTGCTGGTAGAAGATGAAAAATCAATTTTAAAGATGATGTCAGTGATGCTCGAAAGTCTTGGTTACACTGTCATTGCCTCCGGCAGTCCGGCTGAGGCTATAGATATCACCAAATCATATACCGGTGAGATTGATCTTCTTTTGTCTGACGTTGTCATGCCTGAAATGAATGGAGGGGCTCTTGCCGCCAAGCTGCTGCAATCCTGTCCCGATCTCAAGTGCCTTTTTATGTCGGGGTACACGAGAGACGTGACTGTGCATCACGGTGTGCTGGATGAAGGCGTGCATTTTATTCATAAGCCATTTACTAAGCAGGACCTGGCCGTCAAGGTGCGCCAGGCTTTAGATGAAGGCAAAGGACCGGCTCAGGGATGATTAAGCTATTCCCTTGATATCAATGGATTAAGGCTCCGGAAATACGGGAATAAACATACTTGAAACTATTGATGGATTTAAGAGTTATTCATTGACCGGGGTCACATGGCCCCGGTTTTTTTGATATTATTACAATAGTAAGGAAACCTTGCTTTCGGGGTAAGCGCTTCATGGTAAATAATAGAACCTGAAATGCCTTTTTTCAGGCATTGAATGAGTGCCGGGGCCCATTGATAGTGGTTAGCGGCATCAGGCTTGATTGATCGAGGAAGATATCGGGAATATTCGCTCAAAGCAAGAAAAAGGGGTGCGTTGTTGCCATAGATAAGTATTGGCATTTTATAAAAATTTATTTAGTAACTTTATAGCAAGAGGAGGCGATATGGAACAGGCTGATAGCGAGAGGTATATCTTTATAAGTGATTTGCATTTGGGAGATAATAACAGTTACCGGCCCGATAAGCAAGGCGCCTATCCTTATGGGTGGACCAACAAGCATGTTGTGGAGCTGGAAAATTTCCTGACTGAGCTGGATCAGCATGAGGAGACGTCCGGCACCGGGGAGGTAATGATCGTCGGTGATCTTGTGGATACCTGGGTTTGCCCCTCAGCGTTGAATCCACCGTCATTTGATGATGTGCTGAGTGCTGAGCACAATAGCGGTGTTATTTCGGCGCTCAACAGGGTGGCCTCTCAGAAGAAGCTTAAGTACATTCCCGGCAATCACGATATGCTCATCAAAAGGGAGACGCTCCTTAAATATATTTCAGGCCTGGAGGTGGTGGGCAATGCTACCGGCCATGTGAAGTTTTATGACGGTCTTCTTGTGGCTGAGCACGGTCATGAGTATTGTCTGTTTAATGCCGTTGATACCTGGTCAAGGCATAATGGGCATCTTCCGATGGGGATTTTTATGGCCCAGCTTGCGGCCGTTGGCACTTACGAGAAAAATGATAAGCCCGACTATCTGGAAATACTCGAGAAGTTCGTAAAAAGCTTCTCCCCCAATAAAGACTTTGCCAAACAAGTGCTTAACGCCATCAGGAATTATGAAATCAAGGATGTCGGTGCCGTTGCAACGGATCCTTTTCTCATGAATAACATGGATGGTTTGGGAGCGGAGGTATCCTATGACGAGGTCATAAATGTTTTCGGCGATATCTATGACCAGTGGGATAAATGTTCAGGGTCGGGAATCCCTGCAACGCTGGCCGCTGCCGGCGACGGTGGTATATTAAGGCCGGCGGCGGAGCTTAAGTACCTTATCCCCGGCCATGCGAAAATTGCCATATTCGGTCATACCCATAAGTATGAGGTTAAAAGGGGGTATGTCGGCGCAGAGGACAGCGAAAATGCCCCTCATGAAGCATCCCGGGCATCTGTCATATACGGGAACTGCGGTACATGGATAGATTCCAGGAACTGTAACTTCATCGTAACCGAAAAATGCACGGTGAAAGATGAAAACCGTATTTACCTGCGGGGCTATGAATACACCTTCTCCAGGGAGAAACGGAAGGGCGCTATATCAGGCCCGCTGGATGAGGCTTATGTTGTTGTTTGATTTTTGCAAAGCTCCCGCCAGACAAGGACAAAAGAAGAAAAAGAGGGCTCTTTTGTCAAAAATCTGATTTGAACCTTTCACTGAAGGTAACTCAGCCCAAATAGTGCAGGTGGGTTCTTTTTCAGAAGCTGGAATGACACCCTTTATTTTGATGCTAAAAGCATTGCATATATTAACAAGCTGCAAGCACTAAATGTCGAACTGGCCGATCATTCCGTATCTCATTCCCTTTATGGGAGAAAGGGCATAGGATTATGGGACAGAATTCAAGAAAAGTAGAGAGCCGGTACGATAAAATAGCAAAAGAATGGGCGGAAGCCTTTTCCGGTGAACATGAGAAGAAAAGGAAAGACCGGGAAATTCTCGGCAGGTTTGCGCAAAAAATCGAGGGCAGAAAGCCTGTCCGGGATTTGGGCTGTGGACCCGGTAATACGTCAAAATACCTGAAAGACCTCGGTATTGAAATCTCGGGAATGGACTTGTCGGAAATAATGCTGGAACAGGCCGTAAGGCTTCACCCGGAGATACACTTTAGAAAGGGGGATATTCTTGACCTCCCCTTTGAGACGGACTCAATAGCCGGTATCGTCGCATTTACGCAATTGTTCACTTGACGGAAGAAGAGGTGGAGAAAGCCTTTAGTGAAGTCTTTCGTGTGTTGCAGCCCCGTGGCCTATTCCTTTTTACATATCATATTGGAGAGGAGACAATTCACGTGGATGAGTTTCTCGGCAGGGAAGTTGACCTGGATCTCATGTTTTTTACTGCTCAATTTATTTCCGATTGTCTGAAAAAGAGGGGCTTTAAAAAAATAGAGCTAATGGAGAGAGCCCCCTATCCCGGCGTGGAGTATGAAAGCCGCCGGGCTTATGTGTTTGCAGAAAAACCTCTTTAGGCATAGTTGAAACCGCTTCCTCCCTTCACACCTTGACATGGGGTAATTTATAGGATTAACTCAATATTGTCAGCCTGTTAAAAAAGACTGCCCCTTTGGGGCGAATAGCAGTCTTTTTTTTAAAAGGCTTCCGGGGGAGTAATGTTTTATGGATGATTTAAAGGTTTTACCTGTTAAAAAAAAGAAGGATGAAATATTTGCAACACCCTCCCTTATTCTCAATAATCTTCCCCATGCGCTTATTATTATAGATAAGGACCTCACCATTATCATGGCAAATAGCGCGGTCGAGAAACTGCTGGGTTACTGTGAAGAGGAACTGAAGGGAAAAGGTTTCGGGGATATTGTCCATGATAGCAGTATTAACTCTGCCGATTTTATGGATAAACTGATTTCAGGGGTGGCTCTTAATAATTATCCCATTGCATGTATCAAGAAAAACGGTAAAAAAATCGCTATTGATTTTAACGGCTCTTCCATGCGGGACGGGGAAGGGGGCCTTATTGGAATGATTTTGATTATGAACGAGATGAGAAGTATCGACCAGCTTACCTATAAACTTGAATGTGCCCTCAAGGAATCTGAAGAAAAGAGCAAGCAGATTGCCTATCTTTATAATAACGTGGAAATTGCCAACCTTGAACTTGAAGAAAAAAACAGGGCCCTTAATGAGAGCAGAAATGAACTTGAAATCAAGGTAAAGGAAAGAACGAAAGATCTTGAAAAAACAAAAGATGATATTGAAGTGGCCTATAAGGAACTTCAGCAGGCCCAGTTCCAGTTGCTGCAAAGCGAAAAGATGGCCTGTGTCGGTCAGCTTGCTGCCGGTGTTGCCCATGAGATCAATAATCCCATTGCCTTTATCAACAGCAATCTTGGTTCACTCCGTGAATATTTAAGTGATATGAAGGGGTTTATTGAAAAGATTGAAAGTATCCTGCCTGTGGCTGAAAAAAGCGCTCATAGCGAATTGTCTGCCCAGGCAAAGGAGATTGTCGACTTTAAGGGTAAGGTAAACTTCGATTTCATTATGGCAGACCTTTCAAATATTATTGAAGAATCCATCGACGGCACAAACAGGGTCAGGGAAATTGTGGAGAACCTGAAGGAGTTTTCACATATTGACGAAGCCAAACTTATCTTTGCTGATATTAACAAGGGGATTGAAAGCACCCTTAATATCGTAAAGAATGAAATTAAATATGTGGCGACGGTAAGGAAGGAGCTTGGAGAAATACCCCGGATCAGGTGCTATCCCCAGCAACTGAACCAGGTTTTTATGAATCTGCTGGTAAATGCGGCCCAGGCCATAGAGAATGAAGGTGAGATAGCTATAAGGACGACCACTAAGGGGGAAAGTGTTTTTGTGGAGATCAGCGATACAGGGCAGGGCATTGCGGAAGAAAAAATGGGAAAGATATTTGAGCCCTTTTTTACGACAAAACCTGTCGGTGTAGGGACAGGCCTGGGCTTGAGCATGTCATTCAATATAATCAAGAATCACGGCGGCAATATTTCTGTAAAAAGTGAGGTAGGCAAGGGGACGACCTTTACCGTCGAGCTGCCCATTGAGGGTGTTAAAGCGGGGAAACAGGCAGTTTGTGAAGGCGGGTAATGTTTCCCCCTTTATACCTGTCCATAACTTGCTTTTTCCTCACATTATATCTGCTATACTCATAAAGTATGAGCCGGTCTTTTTTTCTCATAACTGTAATGCTGGCCTTTTATCTGGTTCAGGCAGGAACGCTTCCGGCCCGGGAACCGGAGTCCATGGCCGGCCGGCGGGCACCTGAAGGTTTGGCGCAGAGGGATCAAAAGGGCTTTCCCGTAAAGATGGGTTCTGAAGTGGAGACTGCTTCTCTAAGCCTCTCGGCGAGGACAACAAGCTGCTCCCTCAACGACTGTCCCTGGGACTATTCTCTGGAAGTTGAACTAAGACCTGCCGTTGAAGATTTTACCGGCAATCCGACACATAACTCTCCCCTCATCAGCAGGACTAACAGGGACTGCGGAGCCTTTGAATATGGCCCACTCAATGTGGCCGGTCTTATGCATGGCGTCGCCTACAAGTGGCAGGCCAGGGAAAAGGTTGTGGCCTATGAGGTCTTTTATCAGGAAGGGGGCCTTGCCTGCAAAAAGCCGAAAACCTACTATTCTGAATGGGAAATCCATGGCCATAGCCATTCTCCCTCATTCGTCATAAGCGCTCTCTTAATAAGAAAGACGAAAAATCCCATCAGTGTCGTAAAGCTGGTGGGGAGCGGCGCTAATGGAACAGCAAACCGGCTCAATCTCGATGACGACAGGTATTACCGTGTCTGGGCAACGGCACAGGCGCCCTATATGACTTCCTGGTATGCCCTTTTTAATGGGATAGACAGGAGGGGGCGCGATCTGAAGATAGCTTATGCGGGTAATAACAGCCAGTCTTGTTTCCAGAGCCTGCATATATGGGACTGGGACCTGGAAGTATGGATTGAACTCGATTCACGTGAGGCAGGGGAAGAGGAGATAGGCATCGATGATCTTGTCCCGCCGGGAGACCTTTCCAGTTATGTGAGCAGCTCCGGAAGAGGGGAAGTGAAGGTGCGGGTAAGCTGCTCCAGCGATCTCCTTTCTTTCAGTTCTAACGGAAATATCCTGAAGTTATCCTATGACAAGCCTATATCCAGACCTTAGGCTTTGCCGGTTGCCGATCAATTTTCTCCTGTCCCGTCATTTCGACTGCAGGGAGAAATCTTTTTTTTAAAAACCGGTTAAAATTATTACCGTCGAGGGCGCAAAAGAGTTTTTCATGAATTTTCTTGAAAATCGACGCTTGCCTGTGCTATATATATGGGCTAATTTAAATTCTAGCAGGAGATTTGTAATGGCAAAGGTATGTGAAATTTGTGGAAAAGGCCGCATGGTTGGCAACAACGTCAGTCATGCTCATAATAAGACAAAAAGCGCCTGGCAGGTTAACCTTCAGACGGTAAGAGCCGTTGTAGACGGCACGGTGAAAAAGATCAAGGTTTGTACCCGCTGTATCAGGTCAGGCGCTGTAACCAAGGCCGCTTAACCGGCCAGAGCGACTGCTTCAATCTCAACTTCTACCCCCCTGGGGAGGCTGCTTACTTCAACAGTGGCCCTTGCAGGGGGATTTTCTTTGAAGTAATTCCCGTAAATCTCGTTAACCGTTGAAAAGTCTGACAGCCTGGTAAGGTAGATCGTTGTTTTTACAATGGCTTCCATTCCTGCGCCTGCCGCTTTAAGGACAGCCTCCAGGTTCATCATTACCCTTTCCGTCTGTTCCTTTATTCCTCCCTCAACTACGTTCCCTGTCGCCGGATCGAGTGGTATCTGGCCTGAGAGGAAAATAAATCCGCCCGCTTTTACCGCCTGCGAATAGGGGCCGATTGCCGCCGGCGCATTATTTGTCTTAATGATTTCTTTGTTCATAAACTTTCCTTTCTTATGCTGAAACTCTTTCGACTTTGGACACTCCCTTTACCTTTTGAAGGGAATTAATCACTTTTTCCAGGTGTGCCAGCGACTGAACATCTATTTCAAAAATACAGCAGGCATTGGCCTGAGCCGTATTAATCTGGGCGCTGTTAATATTGAGCTTTTCGTCGCTGATCCTGGCCGTCAAATTGGCCAGAAGCCCTTTCTCATTTTTACAGATGACTTTGATTTTTACGGGCCTTGTAAAGACGGCATCTTTGCTCCACTGAAGTTCGATTCTCCTTTCGGGATCACTTTCCTGAACATGTGCACAGTCGATACGGTGGACCGTTACACCCCGCCCTCTTGTGATAAAACCGATAATTTTATCTCCCGCAATGGGATTGCAGCATTGGGCATACCTGATAAGCAGGTCATCGATTCCCTGAATTTCTACGGCGCCCTTCTTCTGAAAAGAGATTTTTTCAATGATACTGTCAAGCCTGGATTTGCTCTTCTTTTTCTTTCCACTCTCACCTTCTTCAGGGAATAATTTTTCGATTAGCTGGGTGGAAGTGATTTTTCCGTAGGAGATGGCCGACATCATATCTTCCTCGGTTTTGATGTGAAATGCTTTCATCATATCGGGAAGGCTCTTGTCTTTTAATATTTTGCTCAGGCTCTTTCCTCTTTTTCGCAGCTCTCTTTCGAGGATCTCTTTTCCAACGTCGATGCTCTGCTTTCTCTCTTCCTTCTTGCTCCAGTGCATGATGGAGGTTCTGGCTTTCGATGTTTTTACAAATCTCAGCCAGTCTTTGCTTGGCGTATGTTTGGGTGACGTAAGGATTTCGACGGTATCGCCGTTTCTAAGATGATACTTTAAGGGAACAATGGCGCCGTTTACCCTTGCCCCGGCGCATTTCATGCCAATGTCCGTGTGGATTCTGAATGCAAAGTCAACAGGTGTGGCGCTAAGGGGCAGTTCTATTACATCCCCTTCAGGTGTAAAAACATAGACTTCATCGGTAAAGAGATCGGTCCTGAAACTCTCCATGAAAGATTTGGGGTCCTGCATATCCTGTTGCCACTCCATGATCTGTCTCAACCAGCCGAAGCGTTCATCGTCATGTTCACTGAACCCTTTGCCTTCCTTGTATTTCCAGTGGGCGGCAATGCCCTGCTCGGCAACACGGTGCATCTCTTCCGTTCTCATCTGGATTTCAAGACGTTCCCCCTTGGGTCCGATTACCGTTGTATGGAGCGACTGGTACATATTGCCCTTGGGTATGGCAATATAGTCCTTAAAACGGCCAGGCACAGGCTTCCAGAGGGAGTGGATAATACCGAGGGCTTCGTAGCATTCCCTCACATTTTCGGCAATGATCCTGAATGCAATAAGGTCGTTTATCTGTTCAAAATCAATACCCTGGGTTTCCATTTTTTTATAAATGCTGAAGAAATGCTTCGGTCTTCCGTAGATTTCACAGCGGATATCATGTTCAGCCAGTTTCTCATCGAGAATCATTTTAACTTCAAGGATGTACTTTTCCCGCTCTTTTTTCTTCTTGGCAACCTTTTTAATCAAATCCTTGTATATTTCAGGTTTGATGTAGCGAAGTGAATGGTCTTCAAGTTCCGACTTTATCCATGAAATGCCGAGCCTGTTTGCCAGGGGAGCATAGATGTCGAGAGTTTCCTGGGCTATTGCCTTGCTTTTTTCGGGGGAGTGATGCTGCAGCGTTCTTATGTTGTGGAGTCTGTCGGCAAGTTTGATAATGACGACACGAATGTCTTTGGCCATGGAGATGACCATTTTTCTGAGGCTTTCAGCCTGGCGTTCCTCTTTTGTGCTGAAGACCATTTTGCTGATTTTTGTGACGCCGTCTACAAGGAACATGATTTCCGAGCCGAAGAGGGACTCTATCTCTTCAAGGGTTGCCTTCGTATCTTCAACAGTGTCATGGAGAAGGCCCGTTACGATGGTGGGGACATCCATTTTGAGCTGGGCCAGGATTCTTGAAACTTCAAGGGGGTGGTTCAGGTAAGGTTCACCGGAAAGCCGGTTCTGGCCCTGGTGGACCTTGGCGGAAAAGACGTAAGCCTTTTTAATAACAGCCAGGTCGCCGGCAGGATTATACTCTTCTATCTTTTCAAGGATGTCATTAAGTCTTACCACTGCACCGTACCTTATTGCAAATGTTAGGGACGAATCGAATGATTAGAAGAGAAAAGTACTAAAGCAGTCAGCCAGGTCCCCACTAACGATTAACCCACCCTTGCAAACCTTCATGAAACGATAGAGACCTGCATTGCCATTCATCAATCACCTGGATGGTCAAGCCTGTTACTTTCCCTGGAGTGAAAAGAAGAACCGGGAGGCTAAATCAGGAAGCTGAGTTTTTGATAACCTTAATTTTCCCATCAGCTATTTCACGCAATGCCAGCACGTGCGCCTTGTCACGCCTGGCAGTAACTCTTGGCTTTGAGCCATCAAGCAACTGCTTGGTTCTTTTTGCCGCTACCATTACCAGGGCAAACCGGTTATCAACACTTGTTAAACAATCTTCTACCGTTACTCTTGCCATTAAATCCTCCGTTGGTTATGTTAATGAATTATAAAGCATTTTTTATGAAAGTGGAAGGGAAAACTAGAAATAGTCAGGCCCTGTTCCGCATGTTAAGGGGGTGAGACTAAGGCCTCGAATATAATGATGTGCGGCATCTTTCTGCCACAATGATCGATTTTAGCGCATTTGCCGCCAGAGGAAGGTCGTCATTAGTGATGTTATAGTCATACCAGGACGAATGGGACATTTCCTCTCCGGCATTGCGGACTCTTTTCCTGATAATTTCTTCCGAGTCCTTTCCCCTTTCCCTGAGACGTTTTTCCAGTTCTTCAATGCCTGGGGGTAAAATAAAGATATAGACGCCTTCCCCCATCTTTTCCCTGATCTGTCTCGCTCCCTGCCAGTCAATATCCAGTATAATATCATTGCCTTCCCGGGTTGCCTTTTTTATGTCCTCTGTTTTTGTTCCATAGAGCTTGCCATGAACTTCCGCCCACTCTGCAAAAGCGCCTTCACTTATCATTTTCCTGAAGCTTTCTTCAGGGGTAAAATGATAGTCTTTGCCGTCAACTTCACCCTTTCTCTTATCTCTCGTCGTATAGGAAATGGAGAATTTTAAGTCGGGGAAGGTATTCATTAGCTCCCTGCAAAGCGTTGTTTTTCCGGCGCCGGAAGGCGCAGATATGACAAAAAGTATTCCCTTTCTCTTCAAGTGCATTCTCCCTTAAGCAGAGCGGATCTATTCGATATTCTGGACCTGCTCCCTGATTTTCTCAATTTCCGCTTTCATTTCAACGACTTTTCTCGAAATCCCGGCATCATTGCTTTTGGAGCCTATCGTATTGACTTCCCTGTTCATTTCCTGGATGAGAAAGTCGAGTTTTCTTCCGATCGATTCCCCCGAGTCCAGAAGCTCCCTGAATTGCTTCAAGTGGCTGTCAAGGCGGACAACCTCCTCCGTTACGTCGCTTTTTTCAGCCATAATGGCAACTTCCTGGGTGATTCTGCTCTCGTCGATCTCTATGCCTTCCGACAATTCTCCAATCCTTTTTATGAGTTTATCGGCATAGAGCCTTGTCTGCTCCGGCTGTCCCGCTTCGATCTCTCCGGAAAGGCTTCCTATTGCCGAAAGCCGGTCCAGGAGGTCCCTCTTCAATGTTTCTCCTTCCTTGAGCCTCATTTCATCGAGCGAGGCAAGGGCCTGTGACAGGACAGGAAAAAGGAGGTTTTTGACGGAAGCTTCATCGACAGGAACATCGGAAGATTTAATAATGTCTTTGACGGAAGCCAGTTCAGAGAGAGTTATATTACTTTCAACGGCAAGCTCCTCTTTTAAACTCGATATGGCCCGGTAATACTCCCTGGCCAGAGGGAGGTTGACTTCCAATGCAAGCGCTTCACCTTTTTTATCAAATGATATGAAGGTGTCCACTTTCCCTCTCATTACCACCTTTTCTATCTCTTTTCTTATCTGGCTGTCAAGGAAGGCGAGTTTTGGCGGCAGCTTTGCCGAAATATCCCTGAAACGGTGGTTTACGCTCTTTATTTCTATGGTGATTTCTCCCATTGTCGACGCTGAGGACGCTCTGCCGTAACCTGTCATGCTTTTTATCATATGCTTTTCTCAGGCTCCCTGAATTTCTTCACCGTTAATGGCGGCTTTAAGTTCTTCTACCGTAGTCGTAGCTGTTCCCAGTTTGCCGACGACAATACCTGCGGCATGGTTAGCCATGAGGGCTGCTTCTTTCAGTGTGGCTCCGCTTGCTATGGACAGCGCCATTGTTGCAATAACCGTATCACCGGCGCCGGTCACATCGTAGACATCGCGGGCGACAGTCGGTATATGGGTAACCTGACCGTCACTTTCAAATAAGGACATGCCGTTTTCTCCTCTCGTAATGAGAATGGATTTTGCCTTGTTTTTGGCAAGCAGCTTTTGCGCTGCTCCGGCAAGCCCCTTTTCAGAGTCCGTTTCCGTATCCGCCGCCGCCGCCGCTTCATGATGGTTTGGTGTTGTTACGGTAACTCCCTTGTAATAGGGAAAGTTGACCGGTTTGGGATCAACGGCTATGGGTATCCCCCTGCCTGCTATTTCAGGAAGCGCCCTGTGGAGGAGTTTTTTTGAGATAACACCCTTTCCATAATCGGAAATGATAACGGCATCTATGTCACCAAGGTTATCTTTCAGATAGGCCAGTATGCTTTTTGTCGTCGATTCCTTGATAGGGATGGATCTTTCCCTGTCGAACCTTACTATCTGCTGGTGCTGGGCAATAACTCTTGTCTTTATGGCTGTGGGCCTGTTGTCTTTAATGATGACGCCTTCACAGTTTACGTCCATGTCTTCCAGAAGGTCTCTCAACCTGTCGCCATTGGAGTCATTGCCCATAACGCCGGAAAGGGCGACCTTGCATCCCAGGGCCTTCAGGTTGTTAACCACATTGGCTGAACCACCCAGACGCAGTGACTCTCTTTCCACTTCAACAACAGGCACAGGCGCTTCCGGTGAAATTCTTCTTACCTTTCCCCATATGAATTCATCAAGGATAAGGTCTCCAATGACAAGAATCTTCCTGTCGCTGAAGTTGTCCATATGCCTGAATAATGTTTTGCTTTCAACAATCAATATCGCTCTCCTTCATGTCGATAAAGGGTGTTTTGAGATGTAAAGCCATGATAGACGAGCATTGTCCCCTCTTGGGGGGGACTGTCAATACCATTTGGGGGCTTTCTTTATCTTGATCTGCTTTGTGTGTGGAATTGGAAATATGCAGGAATAAAACCTCTGTTTGTTTATAGAAGAGATAAATTTATGAAGAATCGTTTTTATGAAAGAATAAACTCTTTTCCTGCTTCCATGAGCGATTTGAGCTTCTGGTCAGATTCAGCTTCTCCATAGAGTCTGACGACAGGCTCTGTTCCCGATTCACGCATAAGAAGCCAGCTTTTTCCATCTTCCATGAGAAACTTGGTGCCGTCAAGCTTGTTTACTTCCATTACCTTAAATCCGGCAAATTCGTCGGGGTAGGAATCGAGTTTTGTCTTAAAGGCGCTCTTCTTTTCAAGTGACAGGTGGATATTTTCCCTTTTGGTAACAATAGTTCCCACCTCCTTGTAAAGATCGTAGAGCAACTCTTTTATCGACTTTCCACCGCTTGCAACCATCTCGGTTACAAGGAGGCATGCAAGGATGCCGTCTTTTTCAGGGATATGGCCTTTAATGGAAAGGCCTGCACTCTCCTCGCCGCCGATGATGATTTTATCCTGGCAGATATACTCGCCGATGTATTTGAAGCCGACAGGAGTTTCGTACACCTCGATGCCGTGATTTTTTGCCACGGCATCGATGAGGTGGGTCGTGGCAACGGAACGCGCCACAGCGCCCGTCCATTTTTTACTTTTGATCAGATAGTCGAGAAGAAGGGCGATAATCTGGTTCGGTTCAATGTAGCTTCCGTCGCTGTCGACAATGCCGAAGCGGTCGGCGTCGAGATCGGTTGCAAGACCGATACAGATATCATTATCTTCATTGACAAGGTCTATGAGTTCCTTGATGTTTTCCTCGGCCGGTTCGGGAGGGTTGCCTCCGAAATAGGGGTCCAGGTAGCCATGAATAGTATTTATCTTGCACCCTGCCTCAAGAAGAACCGTATCCAGGTAGCCTCTCGATGTGCCGTAAAGAAAGTCTGCCGCCACCCTGATTCCCGCTTTCTTTATCATATCGAGGTCAATCTTGCTTTTCAGGTTTTCCAGGTATTCATCTCTCGGGTCGATGGACTCTATAAAATGACTGTACTTTCCCTCTTCCATGGAAATTTCCCTGTACGCCGCCTCACCCATCATCTGATTGGCCAGTTCTTCTATTCTTTTCGTTGTTTCAGGCAGGGCAGGGCCCCCTGATGCAGGAGAAAACTTAAGCCCGTTATATTCTGAAGGATTATGGCTTGCAGTGAAGTTAATGCCTCCGTTAAGGCCACGCTTGATTATTTCATAGGAAATAACGGGCGTCGGCACGTCTCTCGTGCAAAGGTAGGCTTTAATTTTGTTGGCGGCAAGAACCATGGCTGCTTCTTCGGCAAACCGCTGTCCCATAAAACGGGTATCATAACCGATGATAATCCCTTTCCGGGCTTCGTTGCTTTCTTTCAGGTAGTCGGCAATGGCCTGACAGACGATTCTTACATTGTCTACAGTAAATTCATCGGCCAGGATTGCACGCCATCCGGAAGTTCCGAATTTTATCTTTGTCACTTCATCCTCCCAAAAGTTAGAACGATCTTCAGTTATTCCGAGGATTATAGTTCTACAATTTTTATGAGTCAAGGATAAAGGATTCACCTTAAGGGAGCCAAGGGGTTTCTTTTCCGGAAAAATAATTAAACTTTTGATCGCCTTTTCATATAAAATGGCTTTTTTGAAAATGGGATCAGGGGATATCTGAAAAGGACTGAATTGAAATATTTTAGTGTGTCTAAAACGCTTCAGTGGGGTGTATAAAAAGTGCAACAGTCATGATTGTGCTGATGCTAAAAGGGGTGTTTTCGTCCTCTTTGCTGTTAAAAAAGGGCAAAAAATGAAGGAAATTGCATTGGCATGCAATTTGTATTGTATGGCCCTGTAAAAAGATTGACTTTTGCTAACTTAATTAATTAAGGGTGTATGTCATGTATCAAAGAACGATAGCCGAATCAGTTGGATGTGTAGGAATCGGGCTTCATTCCGGCAGTAAGGTAAGTCTCAAGGTAAGGCCTGCGCCGGTAGATAACGGGATAGTCTTTATAAGGACTGACCTTCCTTCTTCACCGACCATAAAGGCATCCGTTGAAAATGTTGTCGATACGACACATGCAACGACCATAGGCAGAGGCGATGCGAGGGTGTCGACTATAGAGCACCTCATGGCTTCTTTCGCCGGCCTTGGTATTGATAATGCCTTTGTCGAGGTTGATGCGCCTGAAGTGCCGATAATGGATGGCAGTGCCGGTCCTTTACTCTTTTTAATAAAAAGCGGGGGCATAAGAATTCAACATACGAGCAAGCGCTTTCTTGTTATCAGGAAGACCGTCAGGACCGGAGACGAGCATGGCTGGGCCGAGCTTTCACCTGCCAGGGAATTCAAGGTTTCCTGCTCTGTTGACTTTGATCATCCCATGTTGCAGAAACAGGCCTATAAAATGAATTTTTCCGATACAAACTTTGAAAAGGAATTGAGTATGGCCAGAACCTTCGGTTTTCTCAATGATGTCGAGTACCTCAGAAGCCGGGGACTTATAAAGGGCGGTTCTCTTGACAATGCTATTGTAATTGATGATTTCAGGGTTTTAAATGAGGGTGGGTTAAGATTCCCGGATGAGTTTGTGCGCCACAAGATGCTTGATGCCATCGGGGATATTTCTATTCTCGGAATGCCGGTAATAGGTCACCTTTCCCTGCACAAGTCAGGTCACAGGCTGAACTTCGAGTTGGCTAAAAAGGTAATTAATGATTCCAAAGCCTGGAAAATTGTTGAACTCAAGAAGAAAGAAAAGGAAAAGGTCAGGTTCAAGGTGCCTCAATTCGGTATGATGAAACCTTCCGTTTCCTGATAGCAGAGGTAATATAAGACCGGAAAGGGCAGTTTGATACTGCCCTTTTTTTATTTACCGCTTTTTAAGCCCCGGCAGGCCTTTTCCCCGCAGCTTAAGGCGGAGTGGCTCTTTATATCTTTTTGGTGCACTTGATATTTCAGTCAATTTTTTAACCCTTTTCCCTATTTACTGTTTGACATGAAGTTTGACCATAGGTTATATTCAGCAAGATAAAGCGGGGCTTCTTTTCTTGTTTCAGCCGGTTTTATGGTGGCTGTTTCTTACTTAAATCATTAAAATAATAAAGGGCCCTTTGCCGCAAATGGAGGAAATGCAGCTTGAAAAATATTGCCGCCCGGATACTTTTATCATCATTCCTGTTTAATCTGTTTTTTCCTCTTTATCTCTTTGCTGCCGAGCCTTCTTCATCGTCAATTAAAATTATTTCAAATATTGATGGCGCCAGTCTCTATCTCGATGGCAAGGATACGGGCCTTGTAACGCCTGTAAGTGAACCTTTAGCGGTAGAAGCCGGCTATCATATGATAAGAGTAGAAAAAGAGGGCTTTACCGGTTGGCGCAAAGATCTGATTTTGACTGCCGGTGAACAGATGGAGATGGAGGTTGTATTGTTGCCCCTTGAGGTATCGGAAGGGCAGAAAAAGGCCTTTAAAAATATGGACAAAAAACCGATCAACAAGCGATGGTGGTTCTGGGCCATTGTTCTGGCGGCTGTTGGCACGGCCATTGCCAATGATGACTCCACTGCCGATGGAGGGGCGGTCGTTGTCGGCTGGTAATTAAATTGGATGGGATTACTGCTATGAAAAAAACAGGGCTTGCAGCGTTATTAACATTCATTTTCTTGTTTCTGATCGCTTTTCCTCTCCATGCCATTGTGGGGGATATGGATGGATCAGGGACCGTTGATGGAAATGACCTTGCGCTTTTTTCACTGACTTTCGGCGCCGGTAAAAATTCACCTAAATGGTCTGCGGCGGCTGATTTTACCGGCAGCGGTTTCGTCGATGGCGAGGACCTTTCCTCTTTTGCGCCCAATTTCGGCGCCAGCGGCCTTGGTTCCATCGCTGCTAACGTTATCTGGAATGATGGCGGTACGCAGGGGAGGAGGCTGGGAAAAAGAACGGCAGCCGGTGAGAAAGCTTCCCGCAAGGTTGCTGATATCAGCAAAGTTCTCATTGATATATCCGGTCCTAATATGAGGTCTCTTTCGGCAGAATTCCCCTTTGCCGATAAAACAGGGTCTTTATCAGATGTTCCGGCAGGTTCAAACAGAACGCTTACCGTTTCCGGGATGAATGCGGCAGGAGCAGCCATATTCAGAGGCATGACGACAATTATCGTTTTCGAAAACAAGACGACCCATGTGTCGCTCTATGCCACTGAGGTTAAGCTTGAAACGGCGATTAAGCCTGTTATGGCAGGGGGGTTTGGTCATTCTCTGGCGCTTAAGTCGGATGGGAACCTCTGGGCATGGGGGCTTAATGATGAGGGGCAGCTTGGTAATGGGGTCACAAGCTCTACTCCATATACGTCACCGGTTCATACTTCACAGTTAACGGAGCTAATAGGGGTAATCGATCTCGATTCGGAATCGTTGCATTCTGTCGCTTTAAGGTATGATGGTTCCGTGTGGACATGGGGAGATAATGAATGTGGGCAGCTTGGCAATGGAGCGGCTGTTTTTTGTGATTACAGTTCACCTTCAGCTGGCAACGAACCTTCACCCTTCAGGGTTGTATCTTCAGTTGATGGGAGTGTTTTTGGAAATGTCAGCGCCGTACAGGCAGGAACAGCCCATACTGTGGTGCTAAAAAATGACAGCACCGTCTGGGACTGGGGTGCAAATGCTTTTGGTCAATTAGGATATAATAATTTTACTTCACATGTAACCAGACCGGTCCAGGTCAAAACGAATGCAAGTAATAATCTTACCGGTATTATGGCAATCTCCGCCGGAGCAGACCACAACCTGGCCCTTACACCGGATGGCACGGTCTGGGCATGGGGTTATAACGTTTATGGTCAGTTGGGTAATGGTTTATACGACAATATGTCTGTAGCGGCGGTGGTGGGTGATGCCGGTTTTAAGAATATAACAGTCATTGCCATAGCGGCAGGATCTTATCACAGCGTGGCACTGGATAATCACAGCGCTGTCTGGGCATGGGGAGATAATTCAGCGGGGCAGGTTGGTATCGGAAGTCCAGGAGCACCTGAAAGCTATCCTGTTCAAGTCCCTCTGACAGGCGTAAAGGCGATAGCAGCCGGTGATTTTTTTACACTGGCCCTTAAAACGGATGGAGCGGTATTGGCGTGGGGAAGGAATGATTATGGACAACTCGGTGATGGCACACTTTTGGATAAGCCTTCACCAACGGTTATTTCCGGCTTGCCAGGTGTTGAAGCTATATTTGCTGGAGATGAGCATGCTCTGGTGATGGAGACCAATGGTTCTGTCTGGGCCTGGGGGAGTAATGAGTTTGGTCAGATTGGTGACGGAAATCAGGGGGATGGTGATGTGACAAGCCCCATAATACCTGCAGATTACCAATGGACACCTACTCTTGTGCCCAATTTGGACCTTCTCAATTAATGGCCTCTTTTTTCCCTTTTTCTCCTGTCCTTTACTTTCTCCCCTTTCCTCATTGACACAACACGCTTCCCCTGCTATTCTTTGCCGATGCGTTATTTTCCCATAAATGTTGATCTGCAAAACAGGCTTTGCGTGGTTATCGGCGGCGGTAAAGTCGCTTACCGTAAAGTTCACTCGCTTCTAAAGGCAGGGGCAAAAATCAGGCTTATTTCCCCCGAGATAAAAGAGGGCGTCAAGTCATTCGTTGATGAAGGAAAGATCACCTGGGTCAGGAGGGAATATGAAGCGGGAGACCTCGAAGGAAGCACAATCGTTTTTGTCGCCGTCGATGATCCTGCCGTTGGCGCCGTGGTGGCTGAAGAGGCAAAAAAGTTAAACCTTCTCATTAACGTTGCCGATATTCCACAGCAGTGCACCTTTACGCTCTCTTCTTACATTGAGCGGGGCGACCTTCTGTTTACCATTTCCACGGGTGGAAAATGCCCTGCCTATTCGAGGCATATGAGGCACACACTGGAAGAGATCATCGATGATTCCTGCGGTGAGGTTCTTGACATTCTGGCCAGGACGAGGCAAAAAATTTTGGAACAGGGTGTTGAGTCTGATAAGTGTAGAGATTTATTGAATAATTTGATAAAAACAAATATAATGGATCTTGTGAGAGAGGGCAAGCGGAACGAGGCTGAAAAGCTGGCGGAAGAAACCATTGCCCGGGCTGCTCTCCATTAGAAAAGATAGAGACGAATTGCATGGATTTAGGACTGACACTTTTCAGATTTGCCACTACTTTTTATTTGACAGGCACCGTTGCTTACGCCGTTTATCTCTTTTTCCCCAAGAAATGGGCTTACCGGACGGCGTCACTGAGCCTGCTGGCAGGTTTTATTCTGCATACGGGCTGTTTTACTTCCCGCATCAGGACCATAGGATTTCCTCCCATCACTAACCTTCACGATGCCTTGTCCTTTATGGCATGGGCCATTATCGGCATTTACCTTATCATTCTTATCTGGTATAAAATAAGGATTATCGGCGCTTTTATTTCACCGCTGGCGCTGGTCCTTATGCTTTCAGCCTACTCTTTACCGAAGGACATTGCCCCTATCGTCGTTCCCTACCTGAAGACTTTCTGGCTGCCTGCCCATATTATTCTTGTTTTTTTCGGCAACGGTTTTCTTGCCGTCGCTTTTGCCGTGGCAATTATGTATATGATCCAGGAGTATCAGCTTAAATCCAAAAAAATAGGTAAGCTTTACCGCGCCCTTCCTTCACTCGATATTCTGGATAATGTGAATTACAAGTCCCTTCTCTGGGGCTTTCCTCTTCTTACGCTGGGTGTTATTTCAGGCGCCATCGTGGTTCAGCAGATGCAGGGAGGTTTGCTTTTGTGGGGGAAGAGAGAAATATGGACTTTGATGATCTGGCTGCTTTATGCCGTCCTTCTCCATGGCAGGATCTATTCAGGCTGGAGAGGCAGAAAGGCGTCAACCATTTCCATTGTGTCCTTCATCATTCTCCTGGTTACCTTTTTCGGCATAAATTTGACGGTAGGAGAGGGCTTCAGGTTTCACTGAGCAGATGGATTCATGAATATAGTTGTTGTAGGATTAAGTCATAAAACGGCCCCTGTAGAGATAAGGGAGAAGGTCTCCTTTCCTTCAGAGAAAATGCCTGATTATCTTCACGACCTCATTGACAGAAAAGGGGTGACCGAGGGAGTTATTCTTTCCACTTGCAACCGCGTCGAGGTTATAGCCATAACCTCCCATATCCAGGACGGTATTGAAGAACTGAAAACCTTTATTGCCGAATCGAACGGGATTTCCAGGGACCGGCTGGCTAATCATCTCTATAGCCATACTTCTGAAGATGCTATCAAACATCTCTTCAGGGTTGCATCGAGCCTTGATTCAATGGTTGTGGGTGAACCCCAGATACTGGGTCAGATGAAGGATGCCTACCAGTATGCCCTTGAACATAACGTAACGGGCATTATCCTGAATAAACTTTTCAGCAAGGCTTTTTCCGTAGCAAAACGGGTAAGGACGGAAACCAATATTGCGTCAAGCGCTGTTTCCATCAGCTATGCCGCTGTCGAACTGGCAAAAAAAATATTTGGAACCCTTGAAGATAAAAGAGTCATGCTTATCGGCGCCGGTGAAATGTGTGAACTGGCGGCAAGGCATTTTATTAACAGCGGGATCAAGGAAATCCTTGTTACCAACAGGACCCATTCAAGAGCGGAAAAGCTGGCCCGGGAATTTGACGGCAGGGCCCTGCTTTTCGAGAATGTTTACCTCGATCTCGATGAAGTGGATATTATACTCTCCTCGACAGGTTCCCCCCTGCCCATCATCAATGCCCGGCAGGTGAGTGAGGCCCTGCACAAGCGAAGGAACAGGCCCATGTTTTTTATCGACATTGCCGTGCCGAGAGATATCGACCCGGACATAAACAAGCTGGATAATGCTTATTTGTACGATATCGATGATTTACAGGGTGTCGTTGAATCGAACAAAAAAGAGAGGGAGAAAGAAGCGGCGGCGGCGGAGAAGATAATCGAGGCAGAAATAGGGCAATTTCATGCCTGGCTGAAGACCCTCGATGTTACGCCCACCATTATCTCACTGAGAGAGAAGTTTAATAAGGTAAGGGCGCTTGAGATGGAAAAACTTTTGGAAAGCTAAATGGCCTGTCGGAAAATGACAGGAAGGCAATTGAATCGGCGACGGCGGCCATGATCAACAAAATTCTCCATATGCCCGTATCGAACCTTAAAAAGATGTCCGATACGGCAGAGGGTGACCTCTACGTTGATTCGGCGCGAAAGCTCTTTGATCTAGACTGATATTAGAAAGGAATATTATGAAGAAAAAGATTACCATTGCGACCAGGGGCAGTATGCTGGCTCTCTGGCAGGCAAACCATATAAAGGATTCCATCGAGGAAGCGCATCCCGGCACAGCTGTGGAACTGCTTAAAATCAAGACGACGGGAGACAAGATACTCGACGTTCCCCTGGCAATGGTGGGGGGAAAAGGACTCTTTGTCAAGGAAATTGAGGAAGCGCTTATCGATGGCAGGGCAGACCTTGCCGTACACAGTCTTAAAGACGTTCCTACCGAGTTGCCCGAAGGTCTGGGACTGGCTGCCATTACAGAGCGGGAAGATTCCCGGGACGCTCTCATATCGAATGGAAAAAAGACCCTCGCTGAGTTGCCGGAGGGCGCGAAAATCGGGAGTTCTTCCTTAAGGCGCCAGTGTCAGCTGCTTAAGGTAAGGCCCGACCTTAATATTGTTTCTTTAAGAGGTAACCTCGATACGAGAATTAAGAAGGTCGAGGCCGGTGAGTTTGATGCCATCATTCTGGCTGCGGCGGGTATGAGACGCCTTGGCTGGGAGGAAAGAATTACCGAATGCATCTCACCGGACATTCTCCTTCCTGCCATCGCCCAGGGGGCGCTTGGAATAGAAACAAGAAATGACGACGGCCAAACCAATGAAATTATTTCTTTTTTGAACCACAGTGAAACAGCGGCGGCAGTAAAAGCTGAAAGGGCCCTTCTTAAAAGACTCGAAGGGGGCTGTCAGGTGCCTATCGCCGCTTACGGTGAACTGGAAGATGAACAGCTTCGCTTGCGTGGTCTTGTGGGCAGCCTTGACGGAAAGACACTTATTACGGATGAACTGAGGGGACGGGTGGCTGAACCCGAATCACTTGGAATTGACCTGGCTGAAAATCTTCTCGACAGGGGCGCCGGTGAAATACTGGAAGAGATCTATAAAATGGATCTTGGAAAGTGAAACTTAAGGTCCTTGTAACAAGGGCCGAAGAACAGGCCGGAGAATTTGCGGGCGCTTTGCAATCCCTCGGATTTGAACCGCTCATTTTTCCAGTTATAGAATTTCAGCCCACGGAAGATAAGGGCATAGTGGAAAGGGCTTTCCGTCATCTTTCTTCCTATGACTGGATATTGCTGACCAGCGCCAATGCCGTCAGGTTTTTTATGGGTGCCCTTAAAGAGAGGGGGATAACTCTTTCGTCTCCGGGGGATGTCCCTGTTTGCGCTGTCGGTCCAAAGACAGCTGAAGCAGCGGAAAAGGCGGGTATTACTATTGACCTTATTCCTGATAATTTCCAGGCCGAAGGCGTTATCAGCGCTTTTCAGGGTATCGGGATAAAAGGTAAGAAAGTATTGTTTCCAAGAGCGGAAGCGGGTCGGGAGCTTCTCCCTGATGCGCTGGCAAAGCTGGGCGCCCGGGTGACGCTTGTTCCCCTTTACCGCACCGTTAAACCTGAAAGAAAGGAAGATGAACTTAAGGGTCTTCTATCAAAAGGGGTGGAGGTAATTACTTTTACCAGCGGTTCTACGGTACGAAATTTTCTCGATATTCTCGGCAGGGAAAACCTTGCTCTGCTGGCCGGTACGAAAATCGCCTGTATTAGCGAGGTGACGGCCGGCATTGCCGAAGAAGAGGGCCTCAAAACGGACATTATCCCTTTAAAATCTACAACGCAATCACTTGCCCATGCCATTGGTAAATATTTTACGGGCTAGCGGTTCTATTCCCTCCTGCCTGCCCTAATTAATGGAGAAGCTTTCACCTCGCTGCGCCGCTGTTTGTGGCGTAGCGCTTGATTTACTCCCGTCATTTTGTTAAGCAAGACAGCTCAAAAGCGTTTACAGGCAAAATCTCTTAAAAAGGCAATCTATAGTCATTCCTTGACTGAAAGAACAAAAAAAAAACCTCTAAAGCAATATCTGTCGCAAAAAAAGCAATATCTGTCGCACAAATGTGATTTTTTTTTGCTAGGCTTTCTTTAACTGGTTATTTTCCCGGTCATTCAATAGACGATTTTTTGCTTATGAGCAGGCACGGATTTTGATCTTCTCTTTGCCCCTGCCCTTAAGCGGCATAAATTCTTGCCAGGGCGCTATGGCCCGAAGCTAAGGGTTCATAGCGCAGCTTGGGAGGGGGTGGTGCATATCAATGTGTAATACATTTAATTGCCCCTTTAAGTCAATGTAACTATTTCCTGAATGATTAATGGAGAGTTTCATGGGGTTTGAAAATAAGAAGTCTTGTATGAATGCTGAACACGTTAATTCAGAATATTTGCTGAAAAAAGAGAAAGTCTTCCGGAGCATTTTCGAAAATTCGACAATCGGTCTGGCTATGGTTAGTCCCGATGGATTCTTCCTCCATGCAAATAATGCCTTATCTTCTATGCTTGGCTATTCAAAGGAGGCGCTGCTCAAGAAAAACTGTTTCCACTTAATTGTTAATGATGACATGGAAGATGCCCATGCCTGCCATAAAATGATGGTTGATGGTGGAATAAACTTAATTCAATTTGAAAAGAAAACCTTAGCAGATGATGGTTCCTTCCTCTGGTTGCAGATAAGCTCAATTCCCGTGAGAGACAAGGCGGGAAATATTGAATACTACATAATTCAGATAGAAAATATTACCGATCAAAAAGCAATTGAAGAATCGCTTAAAGACTCGGAATCAAAGTGGAGAGATATTGCCCAAAATTCGCCTGATCACATTGTGCTGCTAAATAAAAAGCTGGAAGTCATCTATATAAACCGCCCCATGTATGAACTTTCTACCGAGAAAATTCTGGGCTCCCGACTCTTAAACTATATTCCACATGAGTATCATGATGGCGTCGTTGACAGTTGTATGAAAACCTTAAAAGATGGCAAGACACATACTTTTGAATCAAAGTATTTTGTTGCCGGCAATGACCTTGGGACTTTTGAATCAAGAGTAGGGCCTCTGCGTAAAGGCGGTGAAATTGTCTCCCTCGTTGTGAGCATAAGGGATGTAACGGAGAGAAAGGAGGCTGAAGCGGAGCTCAAAAAGAGTGAGGAGCGATGTTCCCTGGTCATCAAGGGAGTAAGTGACGGTATATGGGACCGAAATCTCCAGACCGGTGAAATTTATTTCTCTCCCCGATGGAAGGAAATGCTCGGTTACAAAGACGACGAAATACCTGATCGCTATGAAGAGTGGGAAAAGCGGGTTCATCCTGATGATTATCAATATGTTGTCAAAGATATTAATGATCACTTTCAGGGGGAGGCCCCCTTTTACATGAGTGAATTCAGGATGAGACATAAAGAAGGCTCATACCGGTGGATACTTGCAAGAGGAGCGACCATAAAAGACGGCAAGGGGAAACCTACCCGCTTCGCCGGGTCGCATACCGATATTACGGAGAAAAAATATATGGAAGAGGAGTTGCTTAAGGCTCGAAGAATTGAGTCTATCGGCCTCCTGGCCGGTGGCATTGCTCACGACTTTAATAATATTTTAACGGGTGTTCTTACCAATATACAGGTAGCCAAAGATTGTCTGGATGATTTTGAAAATTATGAAAATGATATCTCCACCAGTCTCGCTTATGCTGAGGCGGCGACTTTGCGGGCCACCGAGCTTACCAAACAGTTGCTTACTTTTTCCAAAGGCGGGGCGCCTACCATAAAGTCGGCTTCTGTGGCAGATCTCATTACCGAAACGGCCTCTTTTGTCCTGAGGGGCTCTAATGTAAGAAGGCGGTGCATTATTCCGGAAAATCTCTGGGATGCAAGAATTGATACCGGGCAAATCAGCCAGGTGCTGAACAACCTTCTCATTAATGCGAAACAATCGATGCCGAAAGGGGGCACCGTTTCAATCAAAGCGGAAAATAAATTTGTTGATGACGACAGCCCCTTGCCTCTGGAGCGTGGAAACTATATAAAAATAACGATAAAAGACAGGGGTACCGGAATATTGCCTGAGAATATGGACAGGATATTTGATCCTTACTTTACAACAAAGGGAGAAGGAAATGGCCTCGGACTGGCTACATCCTACATGGTTGTCAAAAAGCATAAAGGGCATATTTTTGCCGAATCAAAGGCCGGAGCAGGCACTGCCTTTTATGTCTATCTCCCGGCAAGCAGCGAAAAAGCTTCCCGCAAAAGCTCTGTCAAAGAAAAGAATGCTTATCAGGGAACAGGACGGGTGCTTCTTCTTGAAGACGAACAGATTGTTGCCAACTCGATAAAAAGTGTCGTCGTAAGGGCAGGGTATGATCTGCAACATGTTGAAGACGGTAAAGATGCCATAAAAATATATAAAAAGGCCCGTGAAATAGGGGAGCACTTTGATGTGGTCATGATGGATTTAACCATTGCAGGCGGTATGGGAGGCGTTGAAACCCTGAAAAGGCTGAAAAAAATTGATCCACTTGTAAAAGCCATCGTTTGCAGTGGTTATTCTGAAGGAGATGTCATTTCCGATTATGAAAAATACGGTTTTTGTGATGTATTACCCAAACCGTTTTCAAGAAATGAAGTTCTGGAAAAGCTGGATAAGGCGCTCAAAAAAGCACATTAATTCTTTTTTTGTACAGAATATTTTAAAAAAATAACCTCTATTATTAATTAAAAGATGAACAAGTATATTTCAGGTCTTCCCATTCTGCTTGTCGATGACGAAGAAGACATCCTCCACGCCTATAAACAGGCTTTGAGGAAAGCATTTTCCCATGAGATTATAACCTTCACAAAAGGCCGTAAGCTGCTTCATTTTCTTGAAAATAATGAAGCGGCAGTCGTTGTGCTTGATCTTTTCATGCCTTCCATTTCAGGGCTCACCCTCCTCAAGGAAATTGCTGTAAAATTTCCCCTTCTGCCGGTAATCGTTATGACCGGTACAGGCGAAGTTGATACGGCGGTAGAGTGCATGAAGGAAGGGGCCTTTGATTATCTGACTAAACCGGCTGACAGGAACCGGCTTGTTTCATCCATAAAAAAAGCGATAGAAATGGAGGAACTGCGCTCTCAGGTATCGTCACTCAAGGAGTATCTCCTAAGCGACAACCTGGAGCATGAGGAAGCATTTAAGTCGATCATTACGCGGAGCAAAAAGATCCGTTCCATTTTTCAATATATTGAAGCCACAGCCCCTTCCCCGCAACCGATTCTCATTACCGGTGAAACAGGGACGGGCAAGGAGCTTTTTGCCGGCGCCATCCATGAAGTCAGCAGTCTGAGAGGCGCTTTTGTTGCCGTCAATGTTGCCGGCCTTGATGATAATATGTTTTCCGATACCCTTTTTGGCCATGCAAAAGGGGCGTATAGCGGGGCTGAACAGTCGAGGAACGGTCTTGTAGAAAAAGCGGCAGAGGGAACCCTTTTTCTCGATGAAATAGGCGACCTGTCTGAGTCTTCCCAGGTCAAGCTTTTGCGCTTATTGCAGGAAAGCAGTTATTACCCCCTCGGTTCGGATAATCAAAAGATAAGTAATGCCCGGGTTGTTGTTTCCACCAACAGAGACCTTTCAAAAATGGTGTCACAGGGGCTATTTAGAAAAGACCTTTATTATCGCCTTAATTCACACAAAATTTATATTCCTCCCCTGAGGGAAAGAACCGGTGATACGCCACTCCTTGTCAAGCATTTCATTAAGAAATCATCCTTTATTCTTAAAAAGAAAAAACCGACACCTCCCAATGAACTATTTGACCTCCTTTCTGCTTACCATTTCCCCGGTAATGTGAGAGAGCTTGAGGGAATGGTTTTTGATGCCGTAACAAGGCATAAAACAGGTATCTTGTCTACACGAAGCTTCCGGGATTCAATCAAGCTGGAAACGGAGAAGAATCAGGTCATACATTCAACCGTCAATGATCATACCCGTGTCAGACTTGAAGTCTCGGGGCGTCTCCTCACACTCAAGGAAGCGGAAGAACTCCTTATCAGCAAGGCCATGGAAAAGGCCAACAACAACCAGCGCCTTGCATCAGAAATGCTGGGCATCACACGGCAGGCCTTAAATAAACGTCTCATTAGAAAGAAGCAGGTGAGTAATTAAAAAGGGGTGAGACATCATTTTCTTTGTCAAAAAATGTCTCTTTAACCGAAAGATCAACGACGACTGCCATCTTGCTAATCTCTTCTCAAATATCGCAATATCCGTCGCTCCCCCCGGGAAAACCATAACGGACCTGTCCGTTATAAGTACTGGATTTATAAGAGAATAAAAAAATCGTTAATGTGGCATTGTTCCTGCTCTAATAGTATTCAGTTTAAGAGAATCTCTAATAATTTTGGACAGTTGTTAATAGGGAACAGCTTAAGGAAAAATGGTGGGGAGATATTTACCTGTTGATGATGATGATCCTCAATGCCCGTTGGCAGCAGTAGCCCCGGCAAGGGCCGGCTGCAGAATTTGTGAGGCATCAAGCGGTATGGAACTTCATTTTGAGAATTTGCCGGTCCCGCTTGTAAGGTTGATATCCGGGATTTCAGGCCGGTCTCCATGACGGCGAGGAGGAAGTCGAAAGGTGCTGGAAAATATTCTTAAAACATCAATGATATTAAGGAGAAAACTATGAAGTGCCCTTATTTTGCTCTATGGGAAGTGCCTGTCAGTAAAGCCATGATTGCCGTATGCAGTGAAGTTCAAAAAAGCTACGGCCAGGCCTTCTATTCTCCCTCCATGTTTCAGGTCAAGGAGTATTGCAAGGGGGAAGCCTATAAGCGATGCCCTTTCTATATAAAGGTTTACAGGGAAAGTTTTTCGGAGCCTTACTTGCCGTCGAAAAAGGATGCCGGACGCTGAACCCGGCAGGTTTTGAACCTGTTTCGCCAAAGCCGGAGAGAAGGTGGGAAGGTCCGGCAGGGCAGTAATCATTTGTGCAAAGAGAGGAGATTTATTCCTTATGGGACAAAGGATACTTATCGTTGATGATGAAAAAAGCTTTGCTTTTGCCGTAAGAAAGTTGCTCGCTTCTCACAATATAGAGGCGGATTTTGCAGAGACTGCCAATGAGGCCATGCTCATGCTGTCAAGAAAGCGGTATGACGTTACATTAATAGATTTGCATCTGCCCTGCGTGAGAGGTATAGAACTGGCCAGGATGGTTCTCTCAAAGTATCCTCATATTAATGCCCTGTTAATGTCGGGTTCAGGGACGATAGATGATTATCTGGACGCTCAAATGACAGGTGTCATGGATTTTATACATAAGCCTTTTGAGATTAATTTTTTAGTCAAAATGCTGGGTGAGATTGCGGGACCCGCTAAGGGGAAGCTGCAGGTTTAGCGGTTGAGATTCATAGTTGAAGAGAGCATTTTCCGAAATAATTGATTTAGCAGCAGGCGCTGCATTAAAAAAAACAAATCTATAAAATAAAGGAGTGGCGGATCATGACTTATTTAACAAAAATCAAAAAAAATATGTTTAACGCTTATTATTTAAAAAAAATTGAGGGGAACAACTGGTATTACGGCAGGTTTTTTGAATTGTGCGTACTTTTCTTTTTCCTGGTGGGTTTCTTTCTGGGACTTACCCTTAGGTCTAACTGATGGCAGAGGGCAAATGTGTGCCGGTCATAATTTTTGCCTGAAAGGAGGTTGAAGAATATTATGGAAGCGACAGAAACAGTTTCAGCTCCGGCAAAGACTGCGGGAGAGCGTCTGGAGGGGGGGAAATTTCTTACCTTTCAGTTGCTTAATGAGGAGTATGGCCTTGAAATATTGACGGTGAGAGAAATTATCGGAATCATGGATATTACGACTGTTCCCAAAACGCCTGCCTACGTGAAAGGCGTTATAAACCTGAGAGGGCAGGTCATACCCGTTATCGATCTTCGGCTCAAGTTCGGCATGCCTGAGGGAGAGTACGGAAAAAGGACCTGTATCGTTGTCGTTAATGTTAACGGCCTCCAGATGGGTATTGTCGTTGATACCGTGTCGGAGGTGATGGACATTGATGCCGAAAATATTGAGGCGGCGCCCTCATTCGGCACCCAAATCAATACGGACTATATACTGGGCATGGGGAAGGTGCAGGGCGCCGTCAAGATACTCCTCGATATCGGTGAGGTGCTCACTTCCGAGGAAATGGTGATGATGGAGGAGATAGCGAAAGTGGCTCCCATAGCCGGGGAAGGAAAGAAAGGCAAAAAGAAGGATGAAGAATAAAACCTTTCTTTGCGCTTTACTATTTAATGGTGGATTAACTTTCTAGCAAACAGGGAGGTAGAAAAATGTTTGGTAATTCGAGTCTTGGGAAAAAACTGATATCGGGATTTATTGGTATCGCCCTGGTAGTTCTTGCTGTCGGCATGGTAGGGTACCGCTCTGCAACAGTTATGGAGGGGGAGACGAAAACAATTATAGAGACAATGCCTCTGGCAGACGCCTCGATGGAGATGATGTTAGCCGTACTGAAAGATGAGTTAGTGATTATGGATATGCTAGAGACTAATGATGCAGAAAAGGTGGAGGAAATATGGAAGGAACATGAGGAAAATGTAGAAAGTTTTGATTCCTTTGCTGATGGAATACTTGGGGGCGGTGAGACGGAAGCCGGAATGATATTCGCAGCGAAGGATGAGAAGTTGAGACAATTGGTGAAGGACGCTGATGAATTTCATAATGGTAGTTTCCAGCCTCTTATCAAGGAAATTCATGACTTGACCGTGGATGAAATAGCGCTTTCTAAAAAGGCTGAAGAGAATATGAGAGACGTAGAAAAAGCATATGACGAGGTTATAGAAACAGCGGAAAGCCTTGAAGGGAATATAAAAAATCGAATTAATTCACTCATTGCGAAAGGTGCTTCTGCCGAAGAGATACAGAATAAAGAAAGCGGATGGGCAGATCTGTCGATGGAGATAAAAACGACGCTTGCCGAAACGAGGATAGTCATCGAAGAGGCGGGCCAAAGCTTTGAGGCAGGGCACCTGGCTGGTCTCAGGAATGAATATGATGAAAAAATAGATGAATTTGATGGCTGGATATCGGCCCTGCTTCAGGGAGGGACTACGGCTGAGGGAATGATTGCGGCCATTGATGTGCCGGAACTTAGAGGTCTTGCCGCTAACCTGGACAAGGTTCACGATCAGCAGTTCAGTCCGGCTGCAGAAAGCTTCTTCTCTGTCCAGAACGAACTTGGCGATATAAGGGCAAAGGAGCATAAACTGGATGAAGAGGCTGATGTTGTCGGCAGCAAGATGATGACGATTTTGGAAGGTGTTGAACAAAGGGCGGGGGCAACTGTTGACGCAACAGCCGAAGAATCGGTGCAAGTAGCTGAATCATCGATTACACAGATATTTTCGGGTATCGTTGCAGGTTTTGTCCTTGCCATTGCATTGGGGATACTTATTACGCGTAGCATTACAAGGCCCATCAATGCTGTTATAGACGGTGTAGCGGAAGGCGCCGATCAGGTAGCATCAGCCTCTGCCGAGATATCTTCATCGAGCCAGTCCCTGGCGGAAGGGGCGACGGAACAGGCGGCTTCACTGGAGGAGACTTCCTCATCACTGGAGCAGATGTCCTCTACGGTGCAGCAAAATGCCGATAATGCCGGTCAGGCGCAGCAGCTTTCGACAGTGGCAAAGGATACGGCTGTTAAGGGGGCTGATTCCGTTAACAAGATGATCGATGCCGTCAACGAGATTAATACGAGCAGTGAAGAGGTCTCCAAGATTATCAAGGTTATTGATGAGATTGCTTTTCAGACCAATCTGCTGGCCCTCAATGCAGCCGTAGAGGCGGCCCGTGCCGGTGAACACGGCAAGGGTTTTGCCGTTGTTGCCGAAGAGGTGAGAAATCTTGCCGGACGCAGCGCCGAAGCGGCCAAAACAACGTCCGGACTTATTGAGGACAGCACGGCCAAGGCTAAAATGGGGAGCGAGCTTGCCACTGAATCGGGTGAAGTATTGAATGAGATTGTATCGAACACGACAAAAGCGTCAGACCTTATTTCCGAGATTGCCGCTGCATCGAGAGAGCAGGCGGAAGGTATCAACCAGGTGACGAAGGCCGTGACCCAGATGGACCAGGTGACGCAGCAGAATTCAGCCTTTTCCGAAGAGACGGCTTCAGCAAGTGAGGAACTGTCTTCCCAGGCGGAAAGCCTCAAAGATCTCGTTGACAGGCTGGGAGAGATTGTCGGTGGCGCCGCAGTAGCCGGAAAAGGACATATCGTTCACAGGGTGGCAGGCAGAGGCGTTGCCGGGCAAAGGGGGGGCGGCGTAAGGAGGGCCGCTGCTGCAAAGGCGCATATTGCTGAAAATATCCATGAAATATTACATAAAGAAGGCCCTGAAAAAGTGCCTGTCAGAAAAGTCGCTCCTGCTAAGGGAGCGACATCAAAAACGGTGCATCCCAAAGATGTCATCCCCATGGATGATGAGGAGTTTAGGGAGTTTTAGTCCCTTAAAAAGCATTTTCTGCCGGGAAAAGGCAGAAAATGCTTTTGTCAAGGTAGTCATGCCATTCAAGGGAGGACCGAAAATAGCGCCTCTCAAGGGACATTATAAAATAACCCCCCTCACTCAACGCCCTCCCCCTTTAAGGAGGGGATGATAAGATCCCCTCCTCTTTCCAGGGGAGGAAAAGATGAAAATCAGAAGGGTTGAGTCTGTTCAGGGTTGTGATCCAAAAAAGGGCCGTTGGCCTATGATTTCCGGCGCAAGCTCTTGGTCCCACAGCACTTTAAAAAAATACCCCTTTCACCTGCAGGTGAAAGGGGTATTTTTTAAAGCATCGTGAAACCGCTATGCTGCGCTATAAATTCATGGCCAACGGCCCTTTCCGGTATTATCTGTTTATAAAAAATCTGATTAGCGCCTTTCAGAGGTTTTTCTTGAATTAACGGGCTATTTGATAAAAAAAACGGTTACAAATTAGCGCTCTTGCTCCCGCTTCTCCGTATGTGACACTATCCAGTAGACGACACCAAGGACGGCAAGGGCGGCAATGAGCGATATCTGGGCGCCCACTTCCTCCGTTTTGAGAGAGGTTACCAGTATTTTCCTGATAATGGCCACCATGGCGACGCTGACAAAGACCTTGATAGAGAATTTCGCACCCTTCAGGTGATCGATTTCCGTATCGACCAGTTCGATAACTACCCAGAGAATCATGAGGCTTCCCAGTGTGGCCAGTAGTCCTTTTTCAATGTTGCCGTCAAATAAGTGGGTAATGTCGTAGGCAAAAAGGCCGAGAACGGTAACGCCGAGAAAAACGAGGCCTATAACAAGAACGAGGTTCAGACCGTAAGAGAATCTTTTCGCAAAATTGATGAGTTTGTTCTCCGCCTTTTTTGAGATAAAGAAGAGGTTTTTTTCTTCTTCGATATAGGAAGCGGTGAGAATATCCAGGTTTATATCGAGGATTTTCCCTACGGAAAGGAGCATATCGCCTCTCTCTTCACAGGCGGAAATTTCTTTCATAATAATGTCGGAGCAGAATTTTCTGACAAAACTTATGGACACATTAACATAATGTGAAGGCAGGTTAACTTTCACATGGGCATGGCCTATCCGTTCCAGGTAATAGGTGTAATCTGCATTATAGGGCCCATTAAACAGTTTTAAAAACCAACCCTTTAAAGCCCCCTTATGCTTGTTAATAATCTCATCATTTTTCAGATATTTGGATGCATTTTTAAACTGCATGGCTTTATTGTAAAAAGCATCGACAAACTCATCACCGTGTTTCTCCATAACAGGAGCAAGCTTCCTGAGCAGGTTTTCATCCCATGACGTAAAACTATAGTTTTCCTTGACCTTCTTTATGAGCAAAATGTAGCCTCCCTTATTGATTTCATGTTCCTGAATAGAAGAGTAATGATGTTTAATTCGTAAAGTCGTTTCAAAAACTTTATATCACTTTTATCGTCATTTCAACTTTTATATTTTTGCTTAACAAAATGTGTAAGAGCGTTAATTAATTTATAAAACCATTCCTTGCTTGATCTTGACTTTTTAAGACAAGCTATAATAGACTAACACTGTAGAGCACAGTGTATTGCTTTGCCTTTCTTTCAGGCATGCCGTATAGCTCACCTCATTTAACCAAAAAAAATATAATTTAAATTGTTCCCGGTCAAATATTGTTTTAAGGAGGCGCATATTGATGCTTCCAGGGAAAGTTTAAGGAGTTCGACACTTGGCAATTGATAAAAGTAAAGTACAGGCCCAGGCACAAAAGTTTGCGCTCAAAGGTCAGACTGATAAAGCGATAAAGGAATATCTCCTGCTCTTTGATGATGACCCGGAAGATATAAAGGTCTGTCAAAAGCTGGGTGATCTTTATAATAAAAAAGGTAACAAAAAAGAAGCCCAGAAATATCAGGAAAAAGTTGCCGAAGATTATACGGCAAAAGGTTTTTACCTAAAAGCGATAGCCGTATACAAGCAGATCCTGAGAGCTGATCCGTCACAGCTGGCTCTCAACCTCAAACTTGCAGACCTCTACAATAAACAGGGACTGCCTAACGAAGCCATTTCTCAATACAGGCTGGTGGCAGGCCAGTACGAAAAGAGCGGTAAAATAAGGGATGCCCTTCAAGTCATCGGCCAGATGGCTGATATTGACCCCTCCAACGTAATGATCAGAATTAAGCTTGCTGAACGTTATGTGAAGGAAGGAATCAATGATAAGGCCATAGAGCAGATACTCAAGGCTGGAGAAGAGTATAAAAAAGATGAAAAGCATGATGAGATAATTAAGCTTTATGAAAAGTTTACCGGTGTAGATCAGTCCTCTAAAGAAATATATAAAGGTCTTGCAACGGCCTGTATCGAGAGCGGTGACGATGATAAGGCCCTTGCCAAACTTCAAAAAGCGCTTCAAATTGATTCTGAAGATATAGAAACCCTTTTCCTTCTTACGGGCCTTTATAAAAAGAAAGGTGAACCGGATAAGGCAAAAAGCTCTCTCCAGCATATTCTTAAAATAGACTCCATGTCTATTGAAGCGAGAAAAGAAATTGCCGTTATCTATGTTGACGCAGGTGACCAGGAAAGGGCCCTTTCAGAGTATGAAATGCTGGTAGATCTCTACCTCAAAGACGAACTCTTTGATGATGCCTTGCAACTGATTGAAAGTTTAAAGGAAAAAATGCCCGGCAACTCGCGGGTTATGGGCAAGCTCTGTGAGATTCACTGGATAATGAAAGACCAGGATAAGCTTGTCGAATCATACAAGGAACTGGCCAGGCTTTATACTGAACAGGGTGAAGAGAGTAAAGCCCGCGAGGTTTATGGCAGAGTGCTTGAACTGAGGCCGGCCGATGAAGAAGCGAAGGCGGCGACGGCTGAGGGGAAAGTCCCTGAGGCAGAAGAAAAAGCTGAAGCCGGGGAAAAAGAAGAGGCTGCTGATGAGACGGGGCCTTTGAGTCGCGCAGAAGTTACAAAGATACTGACGGAAGTCGATGTCTACCTCAAGTACGGCATGGAAGACAAGGTTGAAGAAGCCCTCCAGGTGGTGCTCAATCGAAATCCCGATAACATTGAAGCAAGACTAAAACTTAAAGATTTCTTTGTCAGTCAGAAGAAACCCGATGAAGGGGCTTCTGTTTATTTTGAGGCCATTCATATTTATAAAAAGCTCGGCGAAGATGAGAAGGTTCTTGAAAGCCTGAAAGATCTTTTAAAAATAAAACCCGGCCATAAAGAAGCGGCAGCTCTGCATAAATCCCTGGCAGGGGAGGAAGAAGAACTTATAGCGGAAGAAGCCTTTCCTGATGAAATTGAGCTTGAAATTGAAGGTGAAGAAGAAGTTAAGGTTGAAGAAGAGGAAGAAGCTCAAGTTGTCGCCGGGGTAGAGGAAGTTGAGGAAGTAGAAGCAGTAGAAGAGATAGAGGCCGTTGAAGAAGTTGAGGAAATAGAGGAAGTTGAAGAGATAGAGGCCGTTGAAGAAGTTGAGGAAGTTGAGGAAGTTGAAGAGATAGAGGCCGTTGAGGAGATTGAAGCGCTTGAAGAGGAAGCGATGGAGCTTGAGCCTCTTGAAGCAGAGTTGATAGAAGAAGAGGAACTGGAAGAAGCAGTGGCAGAAGAACCTGCTCCCCTTGAAGAGGAAGAAGCGCTTGTTCTTGATGTTGCAGAACCTTTAAGTATTGCAGATGTGGGAGAGTTGCTTGAGGAGGCCCAGTTTTATATTCACCAGGAACTTTTTGAAAAGGCAAGAATAAGTCTTAAAGAAATTGAAGAACTTGCTCCCGGTAACAGTGAAGCTGCTGAAATGCTTGAAAAAATTGAAGACCTCGAATCTCAGAGCCTTTGTGAAATGCCGGTGCAGGAAGTGGAAGCTGCTGAAGAAAGCTTTTTTGACCTCTCGGCAGAACTGTCTGACGAAATTACCGGCACAGGGACGGCTGCAGGCTCCCTTGGGGACGAAGAAATGCTCAGTTTTGACGCTCTCTTCGATTCTTTCAAGGAAGGCGTGTCGCAGCAGGTATCCGGTGAAGATAGTGAGACCCATTACAACCTCGGTATTGCATACAAGGAAATGGGGCTCTTCGATGATGCCATTGAAGAGTTTAAAATTGCCATGAAGGACCCTGGCAAAAAGTTTGATTCCTATTCCATGCTGGGGCTTTGCAGCTTCGATAACGGTCAGCCTGAAGATGCCATTGAATATTTCAGAATTGGTCTCGATAGTGAGGGAATAACTAAAGAGGCGGAACTGAATCTTACCTATGAACTCGGCCTTGCTTATAAAAAAGCGAATATGGTCGTTGAAGCGAAAGAGGCTCTTGAAAAGGTCTATAGTTCTGATAAAACCTTCAGAGAAGTTTCCCGTGAATATGCCGAAGTTAAGGAAATGTATGGCAAAGGGGGGGGAGAAGAGATTCCGGGCATGGAAACGGTGAGTGAAAAAGATGTGCCCGGTGAGGGCGAGGGCAACCCTAAAGACAAGGTTTCTTATTTATAAAAGGAGTTTAAGTTGAGCTATCTTGAGTTTTACGGGTTGACGGAAGAACCCTTTGGCAATGCGCCCGTATCATCAAAGTTTTTTTATAACAGCGCTCAGCATTCGCAGGCGCTTCTTCGTATGATGTATGCGGCGGATGCCATGAAAGGGCTTGCCATGGTCGTTGGTGATATTGGTTCCGGAAAGACGACGCTGGCGAGAAGGATGCTCGACCAGCTTCCTGATGAAGAATATGAAGCGGCCATGCTTGTTATTATTCATTCCGCCATTACGGCTGACTGGCTTCTCAGGAGAATTGCGACACTTCTCGGCATCGATGAACCTCCCCATGACAAGGCGACCATCCTCGGTCTTATTTATGAAAAGCTTAAGGAGATCAACGAAGCAGGTAAAAAGGCCATTCTCATTGTTGATGAAGTACAGATGCTTCAGTCGAAGGAGATTATGGAGGAATTCAGGGGGCTTTTAAATCTGGAAGTGCCCGGTAAAAAACTGCTTACTTTTATCTTTTTTGGCCTTCCCGAGGTTGAGGACTATCTCAAACTTGATGAACCGCTCGACCAGCGGGTTGCCGTAAAATATCACCTTAAATCACTCAGTGAGGAATCTACCGAGTCTTACATGAAGCACAGGCTTCATGTGGCAGGGGCTAAAAGGATGTTTTTCTCCAGGGAAGCGGTGGAATCCGTATACAAACTGTCGCGAGGCGTTCCGCGGCTGATCAATACGCTCTGCGATAATGCGCTTTTTGAAGGATATCTTCTTAAAAAAGATGTTATCAGTGAATCGCTGGTAAATAGCGTCGGCAAGGATTTACGCCTCGATGAAGAATCGAGGGAAAAATTCAAAGAGACATCGGCCGCCTCAAGCGTTAAAATCGAGCAGTCGGAGAGCCTTCATGAAATCGACAATATTCTGGACAAGCTGACAGAGTAGGTTTCAAACACTTCTTTTTACAAAAACATTTGATCCTGGTCACACCATGATTAAGGATACCTGCATATTCTCTTTACTGAGAAAAAATCCGCTTCTTGAAAAAATTTATTTAATCTCCAGAGAAATCTCTTCCCCTCTCTATATTGTCGGCGGTTCCATAAGAGACCTTTTTGTAAAAGGACATTTTGCCGACCTCGATTTTGCTGTTCATGAGAAGGTTGAGGCTGTTGCTTGTGCTGTTGCCGAATCGCTGGGTGGAACATCGTTTTCTCTCGGCAGCGAAAAAAAATCCTGCTGGCGCGTTGCCCTTAGTGATGACGATGAGCTTCTTGAAATGGATTTTACCGCCTTTAAGGGGGACAATATAGAAGCGGACCTGGCGAAACGTGATTTTACTATTAATGCCATTGCCCTTTCCCTGTCAGATCTTTTCGAAGCCTCTTCACCGGGGCTTATCGATCCCTTCGATGGCAGGGGTGATCTTGAAAAAGGGATTTTAAGGCCCCTTTCGGAAGAGGCCCTTAAAGAGGACCCTTTGAGAATTATCAGAGGATTTCGCCTCATGGCCCTCTTTGATCTGCAACGGTCAGAGGATTTTTTAATACTTGCCGTGCGTTATTGTTCCGCTTTGAAAAAGGTTGCCCATGAAAGGATTAGAGCAGAACTTTTTAAAACCTTTTCTGCCGCCAGGGCTTCATCGACGCTGCAATTGATGGTTGAAACCGGTGTTCTCCAGGTAATTCTCCCCGAAATAATTGAATGGGAAAAGCTTGACCAGGGCTCATTTCATAAGTTTGATCTGCTCATGCACTCCCTGAAGACCTTTGCCTGCCTTGAGGAAATACTGCTTGATGAATCTCTTTTTTCTCCCGTCCAAAGGGAAATGATTGCAATCCATCTTGATGAAAAGATTGTTCAGGGAATTGATCGCAGGGGGCTTCTCAAGTTTGCAGCCTTTCTCCACGATTCGGGAAAGCCCCTTACTTTTAAAAGGGAAGCGGCCAAGGTTTCCTTCCATGGCCATGAAGAAGAAGGCGCCATCCTTAATAAAGGGATAGCAAGAAGGCTAAAGCTGGGAAGCCATGCCGGAAAGGTCCTTTCAAATATTACAAAAAGACATATGAGGCCGCTTCACCTGTCAAAGGCGGGCATGCTGACGGGCCGCGCCATGGACAGGATGATCAGGGATTGTGGCGATGAACTGATTGAAGTGCTTCTTCTTGCGCTGGCTGATACGCTGGCAACGAGGGATGCCAGGAAGGTCGAATTTACCGATGTGGAGGGGCTCGTTCAGAAGTTGATTGACCGCTGCGATGAAGTCAGCAAACTTTCACCGGCGCCGCTTCTAAAAGGCAATGATGTTATGCGTATAAGGGGGATAGGAGAGGGCGCCCTGGTAGGTAAATATCTGGGATTGATTGAAGATGCCCGTATTGACGGGGAGATTGAAAACAGGGATGAGGCTATCCGCTTTCTGAAAAAATTGAAGGCCCCAGGTCCTCCTGACAATTGATTTGGTCCCATTTCTCAGCAAATTTCTGCTGTAGTGGCTAAAGGTCACGGCCTGATCGTTTTTTGCTCAGCCGGGCTGTCCGACAGCGTGTTGACTATGTCTGCGCGGCTCTCAGTTGCAAAAACCAGGGATGAATCTTTCACGAATTCTGGTGAAAAATACGGGCTATCTTCCTTCTACGTGAAGCATTCTCGTATTCCTCTTTAAGGTCCTAAGGAGAAGGTAGACAGCAAGGCCAAAGATGAAGAAAATGATCCAGCCTGTATGGAGCGCAACCTTTCCCTGGAGAAGATAGTTTTTTATCACTTCCAGCAGGGTAAAGCAGAAGATGACGGCAAAAAAACCGGAGTACTCTCTTTTGAGTACGTTCCTGAGAGAAAAGGCAAGCGCCGGTGGAGCGTAGCGCTTAAAGCTGGGAATAAAGGCAGGTGTTTTTGATGCCCATGATTCATAGGCTTCGCCAAATTTTCCTCTCAAAAATTCCTCTTCGGCGTACATGATCCGTTCATAGTATAACCAGTAGATGAGTATGAATGTCAGCGCTACCCAAATTGAATGAACGTAGAGAAAAATGCCGAACCACATAAAAAAGTTGCCAACATAAAGGGGGTGCCTTACGGTAGAGTAAATACCTGTTGAGTTGACGGTACTCGCTTTTTGCTCGCTCGTATTTCTGCCGGAGGTGCTTTTCGGTGTATGGCCTATAGTAAAAACCCTGATGATGAGACCAAAAAAGGAGACAGCAATGCAGAAAATAACCCACATGAGGTGCATCGTTTCAGAATTTCCCGGAAGTGTGAAGTTTGCCATACCGGGTATGAGCAGTATGATAAGAAGGACGGGAAGGTAGCTTCTCCATCTGAAGAGCCAGTTTCCCTGTCGGCCGAATTCTTCTTTTAAAGGCATGGATCAATATCTCCTGTGAACGAAAATTGTTGAGTCGTTAAAAAATGTAAGCCTGCAAGAATAACATAAGGGCTGTAATAAAGTAAATTGCTATCTGCTTTGCGTCTTTTCTTTACTCCTTTCACGATCCATGGAGATCGCAGGGGGGATTGCCGCATTCATTTTACGTTTTTAAAGGAGGCTCTTTCAAGCTTAATGAAAAGAATGAAGGTCAGTTTTTACGGGGGACTTCAATAATAAGGGATATGGCGGGTGTCAAAATTTATAAAAGAGCAGTTGCCCCCTCTATTCGTGAGGTTAATAAAAAAGGCGAAGCATTATTGCCCGCCTTTTCTAAACGTAAATATAAAGGGTTGCTTATCTTTTTCTATTCTTTTTACTTCTAACAAGAACGACCGCTTCCTTGCGGTCCATCCTGCTTTTTGCAGCGATCGCCACCAGAGTGCCGAGAGTTACCAAAGCTATTGCTGTTATTGTCATCTCTATTCTCCTCGCTGTAATTGATTATCTAAACTTTAGACTATAACTGTACTATAAAAGTTCCACCACGTCCAGTGTATATTTTATATATACCGGTTTTGCAGCCATAAGTTCTTTCTGTTCTCTTCCCTGATATTACTTCGCCGGCCGTAAAGGGTGGCCGGAGTAAGGATTATAATAATTCTTTGCCCTTGACATGTGATTTTATTTTGATATGCTTCCTCTTAATCAAAGGGGGCAAGTGGCAGCGGTTTACATAATAGGGTCTGCTGGTGTTTGCCGCAGTCATAATTAAAAATACAGATAAGGAGAAATTGTTTATGAAGAAATTAATAATGGCAGTAATGATTTGTTCTTTTGCAACGCCGGCGATTGCGGAAGACGGTGTGGTAGTGAGTGGTGCTGTAGAGATTCAATATCGATCGAGTGATGATTATTATGATGATAATGCCCCTGCTGAATACCCAAGCATTGATCATAATGGTGAAACAGGTGGTGATGTAATTATACCGGAAGAGCTGTACCTTCAGGTTTCAAAGAAAATTGACGAGGGTGTGGAAGTACTGCTTAAACTCGATGGCGCCGATATGGACAGATATGATGATAACGCACGTGATGACAGCAAATATGTGGAAGAGGCCCAGATCATATTCAGTGAGCTTGGCCTTGACGGCCTTTCCATTGTTGCCGGTAAGGACGAAATGCCTTTCGGTCAGGACTATGAGCAATTTCTGCTTAACTCGGAAACTCATAAACTGGAGATTGACAAGGTCTGGGGGCTTCACGCCATTTATAACTTTAAAGGTTTAGGCAGCATTGCCGCCGCTGTCTTTGAAAGAGACCGGATTGCTAATACAAAGGTGCAGGACAGTTATGCCGCAAAAGCTACCCTGGACCAACTGGTAAAAAATCTTTCGGTGCAGGTTTCTATGGCCAGGATTGGAAAAGATGTGGGCGCTGCTCCTCCCGGTGAAAAGGATGAGTCTCGTTTAAGCGGAGGTGCTGTTTTTAAATGGGGTGATTTTACTTTTCATGGAGAAAGAACGATAATTATTGACCATGATCATGAAAAAGATTACGACCTGGATGTTACCCAGGTTGGCGCTGACTTCAAACTTAAAGACTTTCTCATTAAGGTAAGGCAGGAAGTAATAGACGATGAAAATCCAGACCCCACTGAGGACAGGCAGGAATTAAAGCTTGCCGGCGGGGTCAATTATTATTTCAGTGACAAGACCTTTGTAGCCGCAGAGATTGAGTTTACCAAGTGGGATATTGCCGATGATTCAGAGGAAGTCCTTTTGGGAGTCAAATTTTTATTCTGATCTGAACGTCCCCTTTAATGATCAATTCCGGTGCCCCTTCGGGGGCATTTTTTATTCATGCTTATCAAGGCGCTTGCTTTCCCCTTGCCTGTTAACGATTTAATTCTTTATAAGTGTCATCCGTTTATAGTATATTTTTATGTTCAGGGGGGAAAGGGGACGTTCCCTTGAAATCATTTCAGGAAATTAAGGGTATTTCATAACAATCACCATGACCGGTATTGGGAAAAGGATTTTTCAAAATCACGAGTTTAGGGATTTTTCAGAAGTTTATGGCCATGAACCGGGGCATTCTGCCGGTATTTTCGATCTGAATACAGAATTTATGGGCACGGTTATTCATTATTACCGTGAAATAAGTTCAACCAGTGTCAAGGCTTTTGACCTTGCCCATTTAGGCGCCGCCGAAGGGACGGTTGTTGTTGCTGAAAGCCAGAGCCGTGGAAAGGGGCGCAGGGGAAGGGTCTGGCTTTCGCCCGGGGGAAAGAATATTTATACTTCCATCATTCTTCGCCCTCCTCTTGCTCCGCCGGATGCGCCCAAGCTGACTCTTGTTGCCGCCGTCGCCCTGGCGGAAACGATCTCTTCCTTTGTGAAAGGGACTTCAATAGAATGCGCCAGGATAAAATGGCCCAACGATATTTTACTCGGCAAAAAAAAGTGTGCCGGTATATTAACGGAAATGAAGTGCAACGGAAATGATGTCGATTTTGTGGTCATAGGCATAGGTATTAACGTTAATATGAAAGAGGACCATATGCCCCCTGACCTTTTATCGCCGGCGACTTCAATGTCGATGGAAGCGGGGCAGCTTATTTCAAGAGGGGCGCTTTTGCGGGACCTTTACCGTAATATTGAAAGTTGGTATAAAAGGTACCTTCTGGAAGGGTTCCTGCCTGTGAGGGAGAAATGGAACGCCCTTTCAGGAATAGGGGGAATGCAGGTGAGAGCAGCATCGGGAATGCATGATTATGAAGAGGGCAGGGCCATGGGAATAAATGATGACGGTTCTCTTTTGCTTGAGAAACAGGATGGCAGTCTAATCAATGTCACCGTCGGCGATATAAATATATTATAAAGTGAACTTTTTATGCTTTTTGTTATCGATGTAGGAAATACAAATATAGTTCTTGGTATTTATGAAGGTGATACTCTTCTTGAAAGCTGGAGAGTGGGAACAAAAAGAGGGCGGACTGTAGATGAGTATGGAATTCTCCTTAAGGAGCTCCTCTCTTTTTCAAGTATTGACTCTCGGCTAATTAGTGATATTATTGTTTCTTCTGTTGTGCCTCCTCTGGACAGTACCCTTGTGAATATGTCCGGGAAATATTTTGGCATTAGACCCCTCTTTGTGGGGCAAGGGCTGAAAAGCGGGATCCCTATTCTCTATGAAAATCCCAAAGAGGTAGGCGCCGACAGGATCGTTAATGCCGTAGCGGCCCTGAAACGCTTCGGTGGACCTGTCATTGTTGTTGATTTTGGTACGGCAACGACCTTCGATTTCATCACGAAAAAGGGGGAATATGCAGGCGGCGTTATTGCGCCCGGTATTGGTATTTCAGTGGAGGCGCTTTTCCAGAGAGCTTCCAAATTGCCCCGAATCGACCTTGTCAGGCCAAAGAAGGTGATAGGACGGAATACAGTTAACAGTATCCAGTCAGGTATTATCCATGGTTATGTTAGTCTTGTTGACGGCATTGTCCTTAAAATGAAGGAGGAAATAAAGTCCCCGGCGAAAGTTGTTGCTACCGGTGGACTGGCGTCTTTAATAGCAAAAGAATCTCTTTGTATTGATGAGGTCGTCGACAATCTCACCCTTGAAGGATTAAAGGAAATCTTTGATATGAACAAAGGGGAGCGAGTTGATTAAGTTCTTTTTTAAGCTGGCCATTGTTTTTATTATAGCCCTTGCCGCCGTTATTTACCATAATACGGAATCGGGCAAAAAGTTTGAAAAAAAGGTGGGAGAGGAAATTAGTTTTGATAAAATGTCTGAGAGAGGCAAAGACCTTATTGAAAAGACGATCTATTTTCTTTCCCTGAAAGGCCTTGAATATAAAAAGAAGAAGGCAACCGTTGAAAAGGGGCCTCTTAAAGTCAATCAAAATGTGGAAGCGCTGCCTGAATCTGCTGTTGAAAGCAGCAGGAAAAAGGAAATAAAAAAAGAGACAACAGAAAAAATAGGAGATGAAGATCGAAAAAGACTTGAGGAAATCCTTGAACAAGAGGGATAGATTTAAAACTTTTTTGAACTTTTTTACAAACTGTTTGTCAATAGTCATGTATAGGACTTCATTTAGTGGAAAAATCCGATGCCTATCTTGTAAAGAGAAGCCAGGAAGGGGATATAAGGTCCTTTGAACTTCTTGTCGTTAAATATCAGAAAAGAATATTCAATGTGATATTCAGAATAGTAAAGGATTCTGTTGCCGTTGAGGATTTGGCCCAGGAGGCATTTCTCAATGCCTTTAAGGCGATAAAAGGTTTTAAAGGGGGGTCATCCTTTTACACCTGGCTTTACAGGATAGCGGCAAATGTAAGTATTAATTACCTGTCAAAAAATAAAAAAGCGACATTTATCGATGAAGAGCATCTTGAAAGAGCCTCTGTAACCGAGAGTGCGCCCGGTCGGGAAATATCACCTGAAAGGCATACGCTTAACAGGGAATCGGCCAATGCTATCTCAGAGGCCATAGAAACGCTGCCTGACGATATTAAAAAGGCGGTTATGCTCAGAGAGTATGAAGGGCTTTCCTATGAAGAAATTGCGGAAATAATGGATTGCCCTATCGGCACGGTTCGGTCCAGGATTTTCAGGGGAAGAAATATCCTTAAAGGTTTGTTAAAGGAATATTTATAAACAGGCAGAGCAAGGAGAGAAGTTATGGATTGTTCAGAATATGTAGATATGATTTCAGATGAAATTGATGAAGAACTCACTGAAGCAAGGGCTCTCGTCCTGATGCGCCACCTTGTTCGATGCGATGGTTGCCGCAGTGAATACTCTCAGCTCCTTTCCCTTAGTGACATTGTCAAATCTTCCGCTCCTGCCTTTCCTCATCAGCTTCCCTCGCAGTTTTCAGCCCATATTACGGCGCTTATTGAAGAGGAGCTTAACCCTTCCCGGAAAATCATTCCTCAGGTTCCTGCTAAAGGAAATGTTTTTGGCGCCTTTTTAGATAAGGCAAGGGCCGTTTCTCTGCCTGTACCTTCTCTGTCATGGTCCTTTGCGGCATCTCTTATGCTTGTTGCCTCCCTAACCTTTTACTACAAAGGAGCAAATACAAACCTGTCGCATCAGCAGATGATGACCGATGCCAAGGTTATCAAGGCCAGTATCTTAAAAAAGGCAAGCCTGTCTTCTGCAAATAATGCAGGGAGTGATTTTAGTTATTACGTCAAAAAGCACACCAATGCCTTGCGCAGTAAACCTGTCAATTATTCTAATCGCTATGGCAGCGCCGTTACCAGTTATGTATCCTTTGAATCAGGAGCTTTAAGAAACAAGTAAAACCCTATGTCTGCTACAATCCTTAACAGATCATACTTCAACAGATCATACTTCGTCTCCTTTGTCCTGTTGTTCCTGCTTTCCCATTCTTCCTCTTTGTGGGGAGCATCCTTCTCATCGGAGCAGGTGGACAGCCTTCTTGAAAACCTTCTTCGTGGAGACTATTATGTCTCTTTTGAAGCGGAAGAGTTGACAATACACTTCTCCCACGGGGAACCTCAAATAAACCGGTTTAAGGTGGGAAAATTAAAACCGCATAAGATGAGAAGGGAGAAGTATGCCATCGATGGTTCAGTGGAAGAAATTATAGTCCATGATGATGAACTTCAGATTGTTTCCTATCCTAAACAAAATATTGTGGTAAGAAGCCCGCGAAACAAGACCGGTGTGAGGGCCGATGAGAAGAGGAAGCTTATTGATCTTGTTAAAAAGAACTATGACGTCGTGTTTGTCGGGAATGCCGTCATTTCGTCGAGGCCCTCTGTTATCGTTTCCATAAATCCAAAAGATAGAGGTTCGAGGCCCTCCTACAAGGTTTGGATAGATCATAAAACATCAATGCCTTTAAAGACGGAGACCTATTCAATTGATGGGTCATTGTCCTTTCACAGCACACTTTCAAACATTGTTATTAACCCTTCCTTTAGCCAGGATTACTTTGTCATAATGGTTCCCGGCGGTACCGTTGCCTATGAACAGCCCCCGTCCTCTTCGAAACCTCAAAATGAGGAAAAGAAGCTGAAAAAGCTTCCTTACTTCAACCTCGGTGGCGGATATGAACTGAAAGAAAGCCTGCCCCATGAAAAGGGTAATCTGCAGTTAATCTATCATGATGGCCTCAATATGGTTTCTATTTTCAGTGAAGACTGGAATAAGGACAAGGCGGGCTTTCTGAAAAAGATGGAGGCTTCTTCCGGCGGCATTGTTGAGAGGATCAGGGAAAAAAACTTTGAGGGCTATTACTGTAACAGGGGAGGGGAGAATATACTCAATTTCATATCTGATAAGCATCGTTACGTTATTGTTGGAGAAGTTTCAAAAAAGGGGCTGGTTGATCTGGCAATTGAATTCAAAGAGAGGGTATTAGGGAAATGAAAAGTAATCGTTTTATAAAGAAACTGGTTTATGTGGCAATCGCCGCTGCGCTCTTTGGCGCAGGTTCTCTTTTTTCCTATATTTGGGATGTTCCTGAAGATGTTGTTGCCTTGTCCGGAGGGAGGAGTGATTCCTCGGCAACGGGGGGGGCTTTATTGCCTTCCTTTGCAGGCATAGTGAAAAGCCGGAAAGAGGCCGTTGTCAATATTGCAACGACAAGGGTGATAAAAGACAGGAGATATGGCAGTCCCCACGGCCAGTTTGATCCCTTCAGAGATTTTTTTGGGGATGACTTTTTTGAAAAGTTTTTTGGGGAAAGACCCCGAAGGGAGTATAAGGCGCAGAATCTCGGTTCGGGATTTATTATCAGTAAAGATGGATACATTCTTACCAATAACCATGTTGTAGAGAAGGCCGATGAAATCATCGTGAGACTTTCCGATGAGAGAGAATTCAAGGCCGAACTGGTGGGAAAGGATCCCAAAACGGATGTTGCCCTCATCAAGATAAAGGATCACGATGATCTCCCCCTTGCGGTACTTGGTGACTCAGACTCTATTGAAGTCGGTGAGTGGGTGATAGCTATCGGTAATCCCTTTGGTGTGGGACAGACCGTAACGGCGGGGATTGTGAGCGCCAAGGGGAGAGACATTGGCGCTGGTCCCTATGATGATTTTATTCAGACCGATGCATCCATTAATCCCGGTAACAGCGGCGGTCCTCTTTTTAATGTGAAGGGTGAGGTCGTCGGTATTAATACAGCTATTTTTTCTCCCTCCGGGGGGAATGTAGGGATTGGATTCGCCATTCCTGTCAATATGGCAAAGCGGCTTATTCCACAACTGAAGGAGACGGGAGGCGTCACCAGGGGGTGGCTTGGTGTGATGATTCAACCTATTACAAAAGAGTTGGCTGAATCTTTTGATCTCCCCTCCGAAGAGGGTGCGCTTGTTGCTGATGTTGTGGAAGGGAGTCCGGCTGAGAAAAGCGGTATCAAGCGTGGTGACGTAATTACCTTTTTTGATGGTGAAAAAATAGGAAAAATGAGAGATTTACCGGCAATTGTTGCGGCAACTCCTGTGGGCAGGAAAGTAAAGGTTAAGGTTGTAAGAAATGGTAAAACAAAGGTACTTAAGGTGAAGATAGAAAAACTTGAGGGGAGCGGAGAAGAAAAAGAGGAAGAATCCATCATTGACGAACTCGGCATGTCTGTACAGGAAATGACCCCTGAATTGACAAAAAGGCTGGATTTTGAGGGTAAGGAAGGTGTTATTATAAGCATGATCGAAAGTGGGGGCATTGCAGATCGTGGAGGCCTTCGAAGAGGGGATGTGATCATGGAGATCAATAAGGATGAAATTAAAGATAAGGGTGACTACAGGAAAGTAATGAAAAAGCTTAAAAAGGGAGATACGGTGCTGTTTCTTATCTGGAGAGATGGCAATACTTCCTACAAGGTATTGACCTTTGATAAATAATATCTGGAGAACTTATGTCTCGAAAAAAGAAAAAAAATAACCCTTCCGCCGGCAGCAACTCATCTGTTTACAAGAAACTCGCTGTGGCGGTCATCGCTGTGGCAGTCAGTCTGGGGCTGGGCTATGCGCTTACTGGTGGAGGCGGTTCTCCAAACCGGCCGGACGTAATAGGCGGCGAGAAAAGACCGACCATGTCACCGGCTTACTTTGTCGGCAAAACAGCCAAAGCTTATAAGGCGGCTAAAGAAATTCCACAGGTTCTCGATAAGATCTATTGTTATTGCAAGTGCCAGCATAACTTTGGCCATAAAAGTCTTCTTACCTGTTTTACAGACAAGCATGGGGCTGAGTGTGGGATCTGTATGGATGAGGCCATCATGGCCCATGATCTCCATAAAAAGGGCTATAGTACGGAAGAAATTGTCAGTAAGGTAGATTCTGCTTTTGATAGAAAAAAGAGGTAGTTTAAGAAAAAAGCCTGTTAATTTTTTTAAATTATTGTATTATTGCTCTGTTCTAATATATTCAGGAGGTATTTCATATGAGTCTTAAATTCAGGGGGGCTTCCCCTCAGAGTAAACTCCTTATGGGAGTTTTTCTCGTTTTACTGGTCTTGACGGCTTGCAGCAAGGGTAAGGAAGAGGCCCCTACGAAAGGATTGAAGGATTTTAATCCAGACCTTGCCCAGCCGGACCAGCGGATAGAAATGCTTAAGGCAAAGCTTTTTGATGATCCTGACAATTACGGGTTGTTGGCAACGCTGGGAGATGCCTATTTTGAATCGGGGCAGTATGCCCAGGCAATAGAGATTTATAAAAAAGCCGTCATTGTTAATCCTAAAAGTGCAGATTGTTATAATGACATGGCGCTTGCTTATTTTTACACAGGCAATACCGATACGGCGCTGGAATCTTCAAACAATGGCATTAAGGCTGACCCTCTTTACAAAAATACCTGGCTCACCAAGGGCTTTATTCTTATGTCTGTCGGCAAGTTTGATGAAGCTGTAGAACCTCTTACAAAGGCCAAAGAACTGGATTTTGGAGGAGCTATCGGGCAAGAGGCGGAGAATTTCCTGAACCAGATTAAACTGCAAAAGGGCAAAAGCTGATGACGGAAGAGGAGACTTCAGCGCTTCCTCCGGAGGAAGCG
>JAOUBX010000021.1 GCA_029860075.1 Deltaproteobacteria bacterium
GATGGCTCCTTTTTCTGAGAAGATCACGGAGTGGACGCTGTTCTTTGGGATAAATATAACCCTCCGGCAAGATTCCCAACCGAAGCATTTCAGCCAGCCAGAAGGCATCACTCACATCATTGGCATGCTTCAATCCTCTGTATTGCTGAATGGCAGCTGGATTTGCCAGATGAACCCGATATCCTTTCGCTATAAGTACATCCACCAGCCAGTACCAGTTGAAGGTAGACTCTATGACTATTCCAGTAATATTTTCTTTATACGGATTGAGGGTCTCAAGGATCACAGAAGGATCGTTATCCACTTTTCACGTCATAACCCTTTTCCCTTTCTCATCCACAATACCAATGTAAGTGTTGTTTGCATGTAGGTCAAAACCGATGTACAATTTCATATGGCACCTCCTGTTAAAAAGTTTGCTTGCTTTTTTTAAGCATACCATGGAGTAACTTCCTGCTATGCTTCAGGAGTTGCCTTCTATATGATTATCACGTCTACGCATTTGACAAAATCCTGAAATCCTAAGCTCCCGTAGATCAACCTCCAATCCGTATGCATGGCGTTCGCTACAGCTTACTGGGCGTAATTGGGTTTCATTTTAAAGAGTCGCTGTCCCCAGTTACTTACATAAAGCAGAATTAATGCAAAACTTAAAAGTAAAATTTGGCTTCTACTCCATATCAAAGACACTTGTCATGCTGTCCTTATCATGGTGTATTTTTACTGGAATTTACTTATGGGCAACACCAATCACATCGTCTGAAACGGTGAAGTTTTCTGAAATTTCTAGGTTTGGCATTATTCCTCTAGTTATCCCTGTATCGATAGCTTTAGTGGCTGTATGGGCAATATACACCTATAGTAATACGGTCTTGTTTATGGCTACTATTTTGCTGGGTGTATTTTGGCTGCTGTCCGGTTTTTCCATAGGGCTTTGTTACACACCTGCACTTATATTACTAGGGTGTGCTTCAATTACTAGCTTAGTTGAAACGCTGCTCACTAGACGAAAAAACGCGCAATAAGGGTGATCGCGTCTACGCATTTGACAAAACCCTGGAACCCTATGCTCCTGTAACGTGCGCCATGCGCGCGATAACGACTTGTAACAGGGGTTCAATTTAAAGAGTCGCTGTTGTACTATTTTGGTATAAGCATGAAAACTAGCAAAAGTTCCACATAATTATATGCAAAAGGAGAATCATGGACAATCAAAATAACGTCGTTTTTGGCACGGGACCATTAGGTCTGTGGGTAGCTCAAGCGTTAGCTGAGCAAGGCAAGCAGGTAACAGTTGTTAATCGAAGCGGGAAGGTTTCCAACAAAATCTCAGAGCAAATAAAAGTCATTGCAGGAAATGCTAATGATTCCGCAGTCGTTTACGAAATTTGCAAGGGTGCAAACTCGGTGTTCCATTGTGCTATGCCACCTTACACACAATGGCCTGAAAGATTTCCTTTGTTGACAAAAGGGATTCTTGATGGGGTGAAACAAGCAGGTTGCAGATTGATTTATGGTGACAATCTATATGGGTATGGCGATACAAAAGGAACTCCAATAAGCGAACAACTTCCATATAAGGCAACAGGTCACAAGGGGAAAGTTAGAGCATCAATGGCAGAAATGCTGTTAAATGAAAAAGATTTAGAAATAGTCATAGGGCGAGGTTCTGACTTTTATGGCCCTTTAGTCATAAATTCTACTTTTGGTGAAATGTTTTTCAAGGCGGCTTTATCAGGTAAGTCGGCAAACTTACTGGGCAATATTGACTTGCCACACACCTACACATACATAAAGGACTTTGCTACAGCATTAGTCAATCTAAGCGACCACCAAGAGTCATTTGGCCAAGTTTGGCATGTCCCAAATGCATCGACTATTACAACACAGCAGTTGGTATCAATTGCCGAAGAGCAAATAAATAAACCGATAAAAATACGTGCTGCTGGCAATTTTATGGTTTCGTTTTTGGGGTTATTTAACCCAATGTTAAGGGAAATGAAAGAGATGATGTATGAATGGGAGCAGCCTTACATTGTTGATCATAAAAAATATGAAGATAAGTTTGGTAATAACAGTACACCGCATGATATTGCTATTCGAGAAACTGTCGAATGGTATCGGGAAAATGTTGCCATGTAAGAAGATTAATAAGGGGTTGCGTCTACGCATTTGACGGGGAGCCCAATTCCGGGGACATCCATGATAAGTAAAGTCAAGAGGAAAAGGGAGATTTCCGACCGCTACCGGACTTTAGAGTTGTCCCATTTTTTGCTTCTTTTTTGTTTTTTACAGAAAAAAATGCCCCGAAATATCGGGGCATTTATTGGACTGCTCAAAACATGCATTTTTACATAACTTTCACTTCGTGAAAAACTCCATATACACACCAGTTAAGGAACAGGCTCCAACTTGACTGCGTCCACATAGAGTTGCCTATGCAGGCCAAACTCGGATCCACTCAATATGATAGAGGCCGTGTCGCCCGCATCAAAGGGGAAGGTTCCTATCAACAGCCAGCCGCCACCAGTAGCTCCCGTGTTTTGATTGATCGCAACCGGTGTCTCTCCACCACTGTGCTGGACAGTGTATACAGCATTCTGATTCCAGATCGTGCTTTGTTGCAGCCAGGCATAGACCTTATAGTTGCCCGCATTTTCAATCGAAGGCTTCCAGGTGGCTGTAAGCAGACTTTCATCTGCAACGTGTTGGTGATTCCAGGTAGTGATATAACTTCCTCTGTATGCACTACCAGACACAATATCACGTAGCCAATTATCCGAATAGCTATGGATTACATCCACATTATCCAGATAAATATTGTCATCCATACTTGTTACAAACACAGGGCTGCTAATGTTCGTACCCACATTCCCAGCCGCATCGATTGCTGTAATGGGTACAGCGTAGGACCTATCAGGTGTATCAAGTGGTATAGGGAGTTGATAACCATAGGTTCCGCCTCCATTGTCCGTCATCACTTCGGCGCTACCTCCGCCTAAGCTTGACGTATCAATAGTAACGCTTCCCCCGGCCATGTCATCATCGGGATCAGTCACGCTTACGACAATATCGGCAACGCCGGCACCATCATTCAACGCCCAGCGCCGCTCTTCAAAGCGATTAATGACCTTGGGCCCCATGAAGGGTGTCCGGGGATAAAGGAAAGCTCCATGGCAGGTGTTACAGATATGGTTTGTACTCACCCCTTTATTCCAGCCAACTGTTGCAGAGCCAAATCTAGCGTAACCAGCCGTGCTCTCCGCCAGGCCATCAGCAGTAATGTACCCTTCGTTATAATTGATCGCTCTTCCTTCAGACCACCCGTTCACAGGCCATTCACCACCGTTAACTTCATCAACAGAAGAGAACTCAGGGTCTAGATCATCCATGATGATATCAGGCACGCCATCAGCATCCGTATCAAAACCCATTTTGTCGGCAATCAAAAGCAGAGTGGAGAGTCTTGCGCTCAGCTCCACATAGCCCGATGTTCCCGCAGAGAAGTCATAGGTGCCGAGAGAAACCCATTTTCCTCCCGTTTGATGTTGTGAGTGGGCAACAGTCGTGGTGCCTCCATCATGATAAATCGTATATTCGCCGGTTCCCATGCCGCCATTCTTTTTCCACCAGCCGAAGACTTCAAAAGTGCCCGCACTGGGCAGATCAGGCCGCCATGTAGCTGTAGAGAAAGGTCCAGGGGCTGGCTTCAAATAAAGGAGATCAACACTCGGTGTTCGGTCATCTGTACCGGGCGTACTAGCCAACTCCCCGGTTCGAGTCATTTTATAGGATTTAGACCCATGGACATTGTGGCAGGTCACACATCCCGAACGACTGTCCAAAAGACCATCATAGTCCGTATCGGCGAGCTTACCCGACAAGGTATTAGACCAGACATGTACATTATGTCCACTTTGACCCTTCGTAAAATTACTCTGGTTGTCTTCATCTCGAAGCGCACCTTGATCATGGCAGTTCACGCAAAGCTGTTCATTCGCTACTGTGTTGGATGTGCGCAGGCGATAACTATCACCCCAGGGATTAACAACATCTCCTGTTGTTTCGTCGATTTCATAGGTGCGATGTTCGTGGTCAAAGTGCTTTTTGTTGGCATCATGACATTCCAGGCAGTTATTAATGCTCTTGCCATGGCCCGTTGCCCAGTAACCATAGGTGCTGTTGTCACCCACCACGTCTGGCGCATAGGTAAACGTAGCACCAACGGGGTCACTGATGCTCTGCTGGGCATCATGACAGGTGGAGCACCACTTCTCTTTACCTGCCTTGAGGGTTACGCCGTCATCTTCATAGACGCCACCTAATGCAAAATTCGCCTTGGCGCCAACAACGGGATCCATCAGACCCGATGGGCTGGCGGGAAACCCGCCGCCGGGGCTGTGACAATCGTCGCAGACTGTGGTTGTCTCAATGGGCTGTCCGTCTTTAAATGCCCCGTTGTGGCAGACATTGCAATCGGTAATACCGGGCCCTTTACCTGTGTTATCAAAGTGGGTCTGGTGACTCCTCATCAGATCACCCAAAAACTTAACTTCACCGCCATCAACGAGCGCCCCACCTTCAATTGTCAGGGTGACACCCGGCGCTACTTTGATACTACCAACAACCGTATAGGGACCACCTTCCGCAGTCCATACCGTGTCTTCAGTAATCGTTCCACTAATTGGCGTAATCGCATATGCCGTGCTTGCCGCTAACGATAGGATCATTAATAGACCTATCGTTCTTAACCGATGTAACATGAGACACCTCCTTAATTAAATTAGAAAAATTTTTAAATTCCTTCAGAAAAGTTGACTATTTTATCCTGAAGAAGAAACATTACTATAAATAAAGCAGGGGATGAAGGGCCTGTCAATTAGAAGAAGTAAGTAAGGGCAACAATCCCTTTTGGAAATGTTGGGGTCGGACCAAGTTAAGTTATTGAAATAAGGTGATATTTTCATCGACCTCTTCAAGTTCATAATTGAGTTAAGTGAGCCCCAATTATTAAATACCATTCTAAACACACCCGCCAAATACTAATTTGCTACTAATTTTTCAATTATTAGTATTTAGATTTTTTCCCGTTACAACCACCCTTCTTTGTTAAGGTAATTGGGGGATAGCTATCCCCAATTACTAATCTAAAGTTTCCCTTTTACAAGGGAATTTTCCCCTTATACTTGTCTTAATGCTAAGATATAGTTGAAATTACAGAAAATAGAGGAAGAGGAAAAAAATTGGAAGAATGGGTAGAACAGATACGGAATCAAGTAAATTCACTTGAGAAACTTGAAAAGTATATCAATGTATCGGATGAAGAAAGGCGGGCAATTGAAGAATTGCAAACCAGATGGGGTGTAACACCATATTTTGCATCGTTGATGGATAAGGATGACCCGAATTGTCCGATTCGTAAGCAGGTGATTCCATCAATGAAAGAACAGAGCAACGAATTCGGAATGGATAATTATCTGGTCTGGAAAGAAAATAGAGCAACCGAAGAAGTTCGCCCCGATTGCATTGCCCGTCAATATCATGATCGTATTGCTTTTACTGTTGTCGAAACCTGCGGTATTTATTGTCGGCATTGCTTCCGTAAGGAGATGGTTGTTGATCAGGATCTGAAACTGCGTATGGATGTAGACGAAGGGCTGACCTGGATTGCCCAACATAGCGAAATTCGTGATGTACTTATTACAGGTGGCGATCCGTTACTTTTTTCAGATGATAAACTCGAATACCTGATTACAAAACTTCGTGAGATTCCGCACGTCCAAATGATTCGTATAGGATCCCGTTTGCCTATTGTTCTGCCCCATCGAATTACAGAAGGTTTAAAAAAGGCTATTGGCGGTTTTCACAAGGTTCCCGTTTGGCTCAATACACAGTGTAATCACCCAAAAGAAATTACTGAAAAAACAGAGAAAGCAATTTACGAACTAATGAGCTGCGGTATCAATACCGGAAATCAAGCGGTCTTATTGAGAGGTATTAATGATGATGTAGATACATTTAGAGAGCTGCATCAGAAATTGCTGCGTACTCGCATCCGGCCCTATTATGTTTTTTACTGCGAACCTGCTCCTGGAATTGATCACTTCCGCACTTCTGTTGAAAAAGGAGCTGAGTTGATACGTGATGCATTACGTGGGCATACTACAGGTCTCGCACAGCCAATGTATGTATTGGCGACGAAAATTGGTAAGATCCCATTGATGCCTGATTACTATATTTCCGAAAAAAATGAAAAAGAATATACACTACGGAATCACATGGGAGAGACCACTAAAATACCTAATCTCCCTGAATAAGTTAACTTGCAATGTACACATTGGAATAATCGGCTAGCCGATCCCCCAGCCCCCGCACCGGGCGGTTCAGAAAGATTACCGGACCGTAGCTCCTGCAATAAGGAATCGCATCAATGACAAATCCATTCAACTGATTATTACGAACCAGGGCAGATCCAAGGCTCAGATAGCTTCTCTTTTATCCCTTTCCGGATTTCTTCCCTGAAAACAAAGATAACAATAAGGGGAACGGTTAATAATGCTCACTGTTTTTGAAAAAGCAGCCATGAGAATTATCATGGCTGCCGGATAGAATTTAAATGTTACCTTTTACATTATTACCCCTAAGGCTGCTTCTGAAAACTCTAAACTATCTAAAATATAGGTTTCACCTTCAGCGGAGAGGGTTGTAAACTCCAGTGATATTGCCGTTACTGCATTATGAGCATCAAAATCTGCAAGTGGTATTCTTACGGTATTCATTCGACCAAAGGGGGAGATAGTACCGTAATCATTCAAGTAGACGTAACGGGTTTTCTGTCCCGCATTGGATAATCCAATTTTTATCGTTGGAAGCGGCCCGTCAGGTCCAAGCTTTGCAATCCGGAAACTTAATGTTTTATAGGCCGCGGCATTTTGACCAGGCGCATCAATCTCCCAGAGTACTGAGGCGCCCTCGGAATCGGGCTCCATTACAAGAATCTGCGTATCATGAGGGGAGTCCGCTAAATCCTCAGCGTCCGCAATATAAGCATTCATCTGCTCTATGCTAACTTCCCCTCCCATTGTGTTATGAAAGATATCAATATCTTCGAAGTTATCGATGACCTTTCGCACAGCATCACTATATTGGCTATAAACGACTCCTTTTCCCCTACAGGATCAATCTTTAATCGTGAAAGTCCGGAAAATAACTGTCCCCATTTTAGTACCCAAAAGGCCCGCAACCTTATTAATAAGTTGCGGGCCTTAATCATCTTCACACATTTTAATTCACCCCCCCCTTTTTTATTCCTTGTTACTCTGCTGCTTTCACAGGCCGGACAGCTTACTATAGGCGAGGTTACAACCCAGGTACAAAATGAGAATTAATTTTGAGATATAGAGCGGTTTCCCGGCAAATAAGCTCTTCCTTCTTCACTGATGATGGATCGATAATTATTATTTACATACAAATCTGTTTATAACTGCAATTTCATAATTGCCCCCTGCACTGTATTCAAAAATAATTTCTTTACAAGCCAAACTTCTTTAGTATAATCAGCCTTTGTACACAAAGAGTACATAAGAATATGCCAAAAAAAGCATCAATAGCCAAGATTACAGCACCTCTTCCGGGAAATGTTTTCGAAAGGGAAAGGCTGTACAATCTTTTAGACCAAAGACGTCCTCTAACATGGATAAGCGGTCCCGGGGGGGCAGGGAAAACCACACTTACTGCAAGCTACCTGAACTCTCGAAAAATTCCCCATATCTGGTACCGCCTCGATGCCGGTGACGAAGATATTGCCACATTTTTTCACTATATGGGTCTGGCTGAAAAAAAAGCAGCGCCACGCCGAAAAAAACTTCTTCCACACCTTACGCCTGAATTCATGATGGGCATACCGACTTTTGCGAAACGTTTTTTTGAAGAACTCTACAACCACCTGGCACCACCGGCTGTGATCGTCATTGATGACTATCAGGAAGTTTCTGATGAATCCGGCTTTCACAACATAATCAATTCAGCCTTATCCGTCCTTCCCCATGGAATTTCGGTAATTATCATGAGCCGGGGTACATCTCCGGAAGTTTTTTCCCGCCTGCAACTCAATCGAATGATGACGGTAATTGATTGGGAGACTCTTCGTCTTAACATAGAAGAGACAGCAGGCATAAGCCACTTCATTAACCCTGCCGTAACGGAATCTATCAATCCTGATGTATTGCATCAAAAAACAGGTGGCTGGATAGGCGGGCTCAACCTCATACTGGAATCGGTTTACCTCGATAAGCTTTCTGCTATGTTATTAAATGATGAAACACCTGAAACAATATTCAACTATTTTACCTATGAGTATTTTTGTAAACTCGATAAAGAATCACAGACATTTCTCCTAAAAACCGCTTTTATGCCAAGTATGACGCTGGAGATGGCAAGAAATCTTACCGGCGTCAAACAGGCCCGCCACTTACTGTCTGTTCTCTATAAAAATAATTGCTTTTTAGAGAAGCACATGCAAAGTCCGCCTGTATATCAGTATCATCCTCTTTTCAGGTCCTTTTTATTAAATGAGGCGATGATTTTTTTTTCCGAAGAGGAAAGGGATCAAACTTTAAGGCATGCCGCCACGCTCCTTTCCCAATCCGGTCAGGTGGAAGAGGCAGCGAAACTTATGATAGAAACAGGTGATCCTGAACGGCTCATTTCACTCATCCTTGAGAATGCACAGGTATTTGTCGGGCAGGGACGTAACCGGGTAGTTGAGGCATGGATACTGGCGGTGCCGGAGCCGATTCGGGAAGAAAACCCCTGGCTCATCTTCTGGCTCGGCTCCTGCAAAATATCCTATAACATAATTGAGGCCCGAGCCATTTTCAAAAAATCGTTTCAACTTCTGGATTCCCGGAAAGATGCTGCCGGAGCTTTTCTTTCCTGGTGCGGGGTGGCTAACTCTATCTTGTGGGGATGGGATGATTTCAAAAGCTTTGACGGCTGGATTAACATTCTAAATGATCTTGTCAAAAAGTATAAGGGCATCCCTGAAGGCGAGATAGAGACCCGGATTTCCACTGCAATGTTTTCAGCCATAATTCTACATTACCCTGACCACCCACAATTTGAATTATGGAAAAGCCGTGCTCTTTCTATTCAGGAAACCAATTCTGATCTGATCTGTCGGATGGTCGTTCTGGCACATTTCTCTTACTACCTGCATATGTGTGGCAAATTGGAAGAGGCTGATGAAGTTATCTTATTAATCAAGAGTTTAGTGAGCAGTAGTAATCCATCCTGTTTAGAGGTAATGCAGGCACAATTAGCCGAAATAATTCAGGCCAACTTCAGTGGTGACCACGATCAGTGTTTGAAACTGGTTGACAAGTCCCTTGAAATTTCAAGCCGTAATGGTCTTCACCTCATGGACGCCATGATTGCAGGGCAGGCCCTGTGGTGCTCCTTTAAGTGCCGGTATTTTGAAAGGACTGCTCATTATATGAAGATCATAGAGTCTTCATTAAGCCTTATCAGTCCTTTCGAGCGTTCCTTTTATCATTTTCTTAAAGCCTTTTCTGCCCTCCATAACAAAAATATATCCCTTGCCGAAAGGGAATGCAGTCTTTCTCTCCAAATCGTTTTGGAAATCGGAGTGGTTCCACCCCTTCTGACCGTTTTCTCTTTACGTGCTTATACTCTTCATGAGCTGGGAAAATATGAGGAAGCTTCCGAAGCACTTTCAGAAGCCATCAATTACAGCCTCAAGTTTGATAGTAATGGCTATACTTTTGAATTTTCCCTGCTGGAGGCCTATTTCAGCTTTCAGCGGAGAGATGAAGCGGCCGGCTTAAGCGCGCTTAAGGCGGGCCTTGGCCAGGGGAGAGAAAGGGGCTATAAAGGTCCCCTCTTTTTCTGCCTGCCTGAACTGAACAGCGGGCTCTACGCCAAAGCGCTTTCGGTCGGTATGGAGGTGGAATATGTGCAGCAACTCATCCGTAAAAGCAGGCTCCTTCCTCCTGAAGATATGACAGACCTCGAAAACTGGCCATGGGCAATCAGGGTTTATACCCTGGGGCAGTTCAGACTGGTCATTAATGGAGAAACGGTTCATTTTTCCGGTAAAAGCAGGCAAAAACCCCTTAACATGCTGAAAGCCATTATTTCCCTCGGAGGGCGCGGTGTTCGGGGAGAAGATCTGGCCAACCGGTTTTGGCCGGAAGCAGAGGGTGATGCCGCCTATCAATCTTTCAAAACAACTCTTCACCGTCTCCGAAAACTTCTTTGCCATGAAAATTCAGTCCACTTTGCAGAGGGTGTAATTAACCTGGACCCCGATTACTTCTGGGTTGACGCCTGGGAATTTGAGCGACTTGTCGACAAGATCGACCTGGAGTGGCGCAAAAAGGACAGTAGTTCTCATATGGCAACAACCGTTGAGGAGACGGAAAGAGCGATCAGGCTCTATCCCGGCTCCTTTCTTTCTCAGGATAGCTGGCAGCCCTGGTCCGTATCACTGAGAGACAGGCTGCGAAGCAAATTTCTGCGCATTGTAAAAAACCTCGGTAACTACCGGCAATCCCTGAATCAGGTTGACAGCGCCATCCACTGCTACCAGCGTGGTATAGAAACAGATCCGCTGGTAGAAGAATTTTATCAATCTCTAATAAAGTGTTATCAAAAAACGGGAAACAAGGCTGATGCAATGGCGACCTATCATCGTTGCAGGAAGGTTTTTTCCTCTTTACTCAATATAGAGCCATCAGCTGAAACGGTTTCTCTCTTCAGAGAGCTTAAAAGTCTTCCTTAATATCAAACTGTTATCGTTCCTCTTTCTTTTTTTCCCCAATCTGTACCTCTCTTGTAACCTGCCAAATGTTAGCATTCTCTCCTGGATTAAAGGCTGAAAGCCTGCCATAAAGCCCCCCATTGGAATATGGGGCGCCCCAAATAATTGTGGGAAAGTTGGAGGTATGCTTCGGGAAACATCCACCAGGAGTCATAAATTTGAAATACTCTACGAAACCGGAAATATTGAATAATGACAACCTTGCAGAAGTGGCTTGGGAAGCTATCGCACCGATTTGGAACAACCAGCCTTATTCAAATGCAAAAAAAAATACACTCTCTGTGTTTTTATCAATGTTATGGCAGGTACCGGGGTTTCCACCTTTTTTACTAAACATCAATGATGGTCCCGGGATATGCCGGTCAATCCGGCATATCCTGTATAGCAAACAAGTTTTAAGTACAACCATAATCAATATCCAAGGAGTATATAGATGTTTATTTCCATAAGCGACACAAAATATAAATGCACTAAATCACTATTATTAAAATCCGTGATGCTGATGATTGTTTGCCTGCTCTTTTACTCCAGCCCGGCGCAGTCTGAAACAAGTTTATTTTCAGGAAAATTATTGACAGCCCATGACTTACAGGATGAGCAAGCAGTTGTTATGCGTATAATTCATAGGCTCGATTCCAAAACTATTCCTTTACCCTATTCGTTAGATCTTTCCATTGGCTCAGAGGGACAGTTTGATGGAAAACTAAAGGGAGGGGATGTAAGCATCTATTTAGATATAAAATTGCAAAGTGCAAAGATAAAGTCCTACAATAACTCGGCTGCACTCAGGGCAACCTTCAATATTTTACTGTCTTCCGATAATTCTTCCGACTCACCCCAAAAAAGTAATCTCCAATTAATCTTCAACTCAGAAGGGACTGGAGAAACGAGCGATGATGAAGACCAAGGCGGAGGCACAATTGGCCTTGATTTTGATCTTATCAATAATGCAGTGACAGGCGATTCCCATGAAATAGTCAGGTTCAATTCGACGAATAAGAATGGCATGCTCCATACCAGGTCTGTCGAGCTAAGGTTTCAGCCGGGCCCGGAATCAACTTCGCTGACAGGGGCCCCTGCACACTTATTTAATACCCCCCTTCCCGGTGAGGACCTCATAGCAACCATTCCCTTGTCCATAGATTCAGATAGCGATATTGCGTCATATACTCTATCTATAGCAGAGACAAATGCTGATGGCAGCGTTGAAAGTGTTCAAATCCCCATAAGAGTAAAAAGAAAACGCTAATATTTATCATCATTAGCGTTTAAACAAAGACCCCGGTGAAACCCGGGGCCTTACAGCCCGGAGATGGATGAACGTAAAGTTCAAATTGCTGAACGAGTAATACAAACATTAACTTTTCTTAAACAGATATTATAAATTTAAAAGGAATATGCAAATGAATCTTATTAATGTAAGGAATTTTATCACTATACAAAAAAAAATAACTTATAAGTTTACCCTTTTCAAAGGATTTGTATTGGGATCATTGATTCTTGTTTTTTCATCGGCTGCAGCCGCTAATCCTGGTTACAAGGTATTTTTTGATGGGGGCGGTTCTGATGCAGGCTCAATTGTTGGGTTTGGTGGAGCGCCGGAAGTACCAGAGGGTGTGTGTGGAATGCGCATTAGCGCAACTGCATTGTTAGATTCTTTTTATTGGGCAGAATATAGCGAATTTACTCTTGGTTCCCCAATGCAAGAACCGCCTTTTGGACCACCGAGTAGTGCAACGTATGATTTCCCTGAAGAGGATCTTGAGGCTGTTATAGAATTTACCGGCCCCTTGGGTAACAATTGTGAAGATGAGTGGGTGTTTCACTTGCCTCTTACTGGAGACTGGCCAACGTGGGCGAACGGAACCCCTCAAGGTGGAGGTGCGCTGGTGTTCAATGTGCTTCCAAATGAAATTGATTGGCTTGATTCGGGTTTTCAAGTATGGGAGGAACCCGGTGAGGATCCAACAGATCAAGAAGAACCTGAGTTTGCAAATATCTGTGATGCATTTCCTGATTTGTGCGTAGAGCCAGGTTTTGCCTATGATTCTCCATGTAATTCTCGAACTTTTGAAGATCTCTGTAATGATTATTCAGAAATTGATAAACTAAGTTTACAAGGAGAGCATCTTATGCGGAGTGCAGTCGAGGAATTGGCGGGTGCTTCTGGTAAACAATACCTTAATAAATATAAGAAAGCACATGCGGCTGTTTCTCTAGCTATGGAAGAGAGTCTATCTCTAGGAAAAGTTTCACAGCGTATCGAAAATACAAACTTAAGATATACAGAAAATAGAAATAAAGCGAGTGTTAGTGTCGGAATTATTGAGGTTGTGTTACGTTCTTGTCAAGCCACAATAAAGGATAGAATAAGGAATAGCGACACTTCTAAAATATCTCTAAAGGATGAAGCCAATTTACTTGTTAAGCGCTGTGGTACCGCGATTGAATTGCTACGTAGTGTTCGTGATGTGATACGGCATCAATATGCAACAACAGAGGAAGCGAAATAAACCGGACTCCCATTTAGCAAAAGCAAATAATTTATTGTGTAGCCTGGATTAACTACCCCGCAGCAAGCTGCGGGGTAGTTAATTTAAAAAAAAGAGATAATTAACTATGAAAAATTAAAAACTAAAATTGAAGCAGCAGGCAGCCAAATGGGTTTGCATCAAATCTGGGTGTTTTCTTCTAGAGACCCCGTGGTAACTGAAGATATTATTTCACGCTATGAAACTATTATGGCTTGGTTCAGGTTTGCAACCTGAACAATTAAATTCCCCTAACAACTAAGAAAGCACAATCCGATCAAAATGATTGATCCAAGTTACAAACCTGAACCAACAAAAAATCAAAACCAAGAACCTTACGCTGAAATAATTTTTAACTATAGCTGCGGAAAAAAGCAATCCAACAAAAACTCCTTCAATATCAATGGGTTATTATTTCCTTTCATTTTCCCCTCCAATATGTACCTCCCCTGTAACCTGCCAGGTGTTAAGGTTTTGCCATGGAGTAAAGGCTGAAGGACTGCCATAAACCCCTCCATGATCTGCCTATACAAGGGGAACCCTGGCCCTTTCCATAAAATTGCGGGAATTATCGATGAAACAGATAAGCCATAAAAATTATTAAAGGAGATTTACAGATGAAAAAAGAGAAAAGATTTTCAATCATTGCAATATTTGTCATATTACTTGCCACGGTCCTCACTGCATGCGGCAGCAGTGGCGGCGGTAGTGGTACTGGCAGCACTGCAAATGGTCTTGCTAAAAGTAATTTTAAAAAAAATATTAATTATAGCGATACTGTCTGGTTTGCACAATTCGGCAGTTATACCAGCTTTCGATCTCATCATCTCTACCATGCCGAAGATATTAAGGGTTCCGGTAACATTACAGCGCTGCGATTTCGATATGATAGCGATTTGCTAACAGATACTACCTGCAATAATACAACAATTAAGCTCGGCCATACAAATGTCACGGATTTGACGACAACATTTAACGATGCCGTTGAAACAGGCCAAGGAGGTTTTGTCACTGTAATTGATAACACGACAGTGAATATCCCCACCGGTGCGGCCGGTGAGTTCTTCGAAATACCGCTAACGGGCACTTTCAACTACAATGGCGTTGATAATCTGCTCCTTGAGATTTCGAGAACATCTGCATGCTCGGAAATAGTCTATTTGGATGCAGGGAGTGCAGTGGGGTACACAGCGAGTGTTATTGCAACTTCCGCCACTGAAGCAACGGGCTTAACTACAACAGCCAACATTACAATTTCCTTTAAATTTTCCGGCGGCGACAATGAACTGAACTTTGCCGGTGCAGCAAGTACGATCAATCCATTTTCAGTTTGGCTTCCCAGGGTACAAACCCTTTATAGAGCAACTGAGATAGATGGCTCCGGCCCTATCAGTGGTGTTGCTTTTCAGATGGATAGTACTTCCTTGCAAAATGACGTCACCTATACACTTAAGCTGGGCCATACCACTTTTTCGGCCCTGTCGAGTAGCTTTGACATCAACTTTAACTCGGGCACAGCTGTCACGGTTGCAAATGCCATAAACTTTACCATCCCGGCAGGGCTTCAGGGGGGAGACTATTTCTGGGTACCCATTCCTGACGGAATATTCACCTATAACGGCACCGACAACCTCCTTGTCGAGGTTGACGTCACTGCAGCAACCGGCAATACAGATTTAAGGGTTGCTTATACCGAAGAAGGGCGCAGAGTTTATGAAAACAACATTGCAGGTACTGTTGATACTGTAGCTCCCCACATTAAACTCCGCTTTAAGGGGGCTCCTGTTCAGATAATGCCGGCGGGAAACACGTCTTCCAGTCAGGTACTTGGTGGGAGACCGATAACCGGAGCCGGTCAGGTACAAAGTCTTTATACCGCCGATCTTGTGGGCACGGGCGGTACCATTAGCAGCATCAGTCTGCGGCTCACTGCAGGTTCGGTGGCAGCAACCATTTCGGATTATAAAATCTATATGGGAGCTACCAACAAGACGGCATTTAACGTGGCAGATATCTATTCCAGCAATATGGAACTGAGCTCTACGCTCGTCTTCAATGGAAACTTTCACATACCTTCAAAGCTTAAGGCAGGTGACTGGATAACGATTCCACTTCAAACCGGTTTTACTTATGACTCAACAAAAAACATGAGCATACTCTTTATGGCTGATTCTGCTTCACCGGGAAATAATCCCGTTTCATACTCTGATAACGCAGCGCGCTTTCCCGATCATTCCGTTGGGAGGAATGATAATACAGTTGATATTACCGGTACACCTATCTGGAGTGATAATGCCATATTAGATGTACATCTGAATTTTTCTGAATAATAAATTGTTCAGTTATTATATTCATCCGGCGGGCTTGTTCCGCCGGTTTTTTCCTATAAAGAAAAAAAGATGCCCCTTAACATATGGGCAACGGTTAAACATAATAAATGCCATAACAATAACAAATGGAGAAAAAATGACTGACACAGCCAAAATTATGGATGAGTCCATCAAGCTGGAGCTTAATATTTCAAAACTTTACACACTCTTTCTCAGGATATTCCCTGAACATAGGGACTTCTGGTGGACACTTTCTATTGAAGAGAAAAACCACGCCTCCCTGCTTTTAGCAGGAAAACATCACTTTGCTCGCTTTAGTATGATGCCTGAAAATATGCTGGCAGCAAAACTGGAAAAGCTGGAAATGATAAACGATGAACTTGAGCTTTTAATTTATAAGCTTGCCCGTATACCGCCTTCGGAAGAAGATGCCTTTGACCTGGCTATCGGGATCGAGGAGTCGGCAGGAGAAGTTCACTTTCAGAATTTTATGCAAAAAAGAAGCGACAAACCTCTTGAAAAAATTTTTCATAAGCTTAACAGTGGTGATGAGGATCACGCAGACAGGATCAGGCGTTATAAGGCAAAATATGTGATGAGCGGCAATATCAGCATTGGCAGTTCCTCTATTGAAAGCGCCGTATAAGCTTCACAAAAAAAAGGGGGGGGGGGAAGTTGTTCATTAGTTGAGTGACTATTGCAAAGTGTGAAAGAACAATTGAATAGTGGCTTGCTGCTTGCTTAATCTACTAATGAAAAATGCCCACCTTTCTTTTTTTACGCTTAAACCTTCAACCGTAAGCAACTAACTCAACAGGCAACGATCCTTCGCCTGTTTATATTCCAGAGTGCCTTTCTTCTTGAACATTACTTCCTATAACACACAGAATTATCCTTCACTTATTCATAGCGGATTAAAATCCCTAATCACCAAAAGAAATATTTATAAAAACTTGCAAGTGGAAAAATAGATAGTAGAGTTTATTTAAGGGTGGGGCTCCTTTCTTCTTCGTCTTGCCATAAAAATGGCACACTTCTTAATAAGAGAGAACTTGCAGTCACTATCCCGACTATCTTAAGAACAACAAGAAAATTCTCGTTATTGAATGTTATCAATAAAACTTTTAATTTAGCACTACAAACCCAAACCTGAAAGGAAAGGAGAGGAGAAGTGAATGAAGATAGCAAATGCCCGGTAACGGGTGGGTCCAACAAATCCACTGCCCGCAAAGGCACATCCAACCAGGACTGGTGGCCGAAACAGTTGAACTTCAAGATTCTTCATCAGAATTCTCTTATGAGCAATCCAATGGGTGAGAAGTTCAACTACGCTGAGGAATTCAAGAAACTCGACCTGGAAGCCCTGAAGAAGGACCTCTGTGCACTGATGACGGACTCACAGGACTGGTGGCCGGCTGATTACGGTCACTACGGGCCGCTCTTCATCCGGATGGCGTGGCACAGCGCAGGCACATACCGCACCGGCGACGGCCGCGGAGGCGCGGGATCCGGAACCCAACGCTTTGCGCCCCTCAACAGCTGGCCGGACAATGCGAACCTTGACAAGGCGCGCCGGCTGCTCTGGCCAATCAAGCAGAAATACGGTAAAAAGATCTCCTGGGCCGACCTCATGATACTTGCCGGTAACTGTGCTCTTGAGTCGATGGGATTAAAGACCTTCGGCTTCGCAGGCGGGCGCGAGGACGTCTGGGAGCCGGAAGAGGACATTTACTGGGGGAGCGAAAGCGAATGGCTTGGCGACAAGCGCTACTCCGGTGATCGGGACTTGGAGAATCCCCTTGCCGCCGTCCAGATGGGCCTCATCTACGTGAACCCTGAAGGGCCCAACGGTGAACCGAGCGCCGTCGCATCGGGCCGCGACATTCGAGAGACCTTCGGACGCATGGCCATGAATGACGAGGAAACGGTCGCTCTCATCGCCGGAGGTCACACATTCGGGAAATGTCACGGCGCCGGTGATGCGGCGCTCGTCGGCCCCGAACCGGAAGGCGCAAGAATCGAAGAACAAGGGCTTGGCTGGAAAAGCAGCTTCGGCAGCGGCAAGGGAGATGACACGATCACCAGTGGTATCGAAGGCGCCTGGACACCCAAACCGACCCAGTGGGATATGGGCTATTTCGACGTGCTCTTCGGCTACGATTGGGATCTGGTTAAGAGCCCAGCCGGGGCCTGGCAGTGGGTCCCCGTCAATGTGAATGAAAGGGATCTCGCACCGGCCGCTCACGATGCATCGAAGCGGGTTACAACCATCATGACCACAGCCGATATGGCTCTGAGGATGGACCCCATCTATGGGCCGATCTCAAAGCGGTTCCACGAGAACCCCGAGGAGTTTGCAGACGCCTTTGCCAGGGCGTGGTTCAAGCTGACCCACCGTGACATGGGCCCACGCTCGTGCTACCTCGGTCCGGAGGTGCCTGCCGAAGAACTTATTTGGCAAGATCCGATGCCCGCAGTCGATCATGAGCTGATCGATGCACAGGATGTGGCAGACCTTAAGGGCAAGCTCCTTGCCTCGGGCCTGTCTGTCTCCCAACTGGTCTCGACGGCCTGGGCGTCGGCATCAACATTCCGTGGTTCAGACAAGCGCGGCGGTGCGAACGGGGCGCGCATTCGTCTTGCGCCGCAAAAGGATTGGCAAGTCAACGAGCCGACCCAACTAAAAACTGTGCTTCAGACCCTTGAGAAAATCCAAAAGGAGTTCAACGGCGCTCAGTCAGGCGGGAAGAGGATTTCTCTCGCCGACTTGATTGTCCTTGGTGGATGCGCAGGTGTCGAGCAAGCTGCGAAGGATGCCGGTCACCATGTGACTGTTCCCTTCACACCGGGGCGCACCGATGCGTCGCAAGAGCAAACCGACGTGGAGTCATTCGCCGTACTCGAACCGGCTGCAGACGGGTTCCGTAACTACCTCAAAACCAAATACGCCGTAGCGGCGGAAAAGCTGCTCGTTGATCGTGCACAACTGCTGACGCTGACCGCTCCCGAGATGACGGTTCTCCTTGGCGGTATGCGCGTCTTGAATACCAACTTCGGACAATCCCGACAGGGTGTCTTCACCGAGCGACCGGAGACGCTCACCAATGACTTCTTCGTCAATCTGCTCGACATGAGTACGACATGGAAGGCGACCTCGGAAGAGGATGACCTGTTCGAGGGTCGTCATCACACAACGGGCGAACTCAAGTGGACAGGCGGCCGTGTCGACCTGATCTTCGGTTCCAACTCCCAACTTCGGGCCCTGGCGGAAGTCTACGGAAGTGAGGACTCCCAGAAAAAGTTCCTCCATGACTTTGTAGCGGTGTGGAATAAAATAATGAACCTTGACCGTTTCGACCTCCCTTGATCGCAGTATAAATGTCTTCTAAGGCTTCTGACAGGGCGGTAAAAAAAACCGATACTTAATTTTGGAAACTGGAAAACATAACTATCTATAAAAGGAGAAATATTTATGAAAATGAATAGGCCTTTTACATGGCTATTTGTTGCGTTTGTTTCATGGTCTATTTTAAGCCTCACTGTTCTTACAGGGTGTAACAAGGTAGCGCTAACGAAGCATGAACCCATTACACAGCAAATGATAACCATGGTAGAGCATAATGCGGAATTAGAAGAAATGCTTGTAGAGTCAATTGAAAAGGCAAAAAAAATCAATCCCGATAAGGTAATGAATCCGGCCCAAACATTAGAAGAATATTATGCCTTTATCGATTGGGCGGCAAAGGCCATGCCCTGGTCGATTCTACCGAACCTTCCCTATCCCAAGTTATACGAACAGATCGATCAGAGTTTGGATTACTTCTATTTCATCAATGACCAACCGCTTGCCGAATTAAAAGACAAAGGCTATTACAACAATTCACTTCAATACCATGAACCCTATCGTACATGGTTGATCAACTTTACAAAAGAATGGGGTATGTATTTAAGCACTAAGGAGTCGTGGAATAATGAGTACTACAAAAAGGCCCTGGCTGATGAAAGGTTCGGATTGCAGAACGGCTGGTATGAAGATCCGTCAAAATGGAAAACATTCAATGATTTTTTTGCAAGGTTTCTGAAATCCCCCGATCAACGTCCCATCAAATCTCCAAATGATCCGTCAATTGTCACATCTCCCGCCGATTCAACGCCTCAGGGTGTATGGAAAATAGATAAAAATTCCAATATTGTGGCTAAGGGCGGCGTCGCCATCAAATCCAATATTTTCAAATCCATCAAGGTTCTTATCGGTAAAGACAGCGCCTATAAAAATGAATTTGCCAATGGTACCTTAACCCATACCTTTCTCGATGTGAACGATTATCATCGCTATCATTTTCCCGTGGGCGGGACAATAAAAGAAGTGCGCATTATTATGAGCGATGATGCGGCCGGCGGTATTACAAAATGGGATGCTCAACGCAAGAAATATGTTCTTGAGTCTAAAACTCCCGGTTGGCAAAATATTGAAACACGGGGTTGCCTGATTATTGAAACGGAAAAGTACGGCCTGGTAGCCTTGTTGCCCATAGGAATGTCACAGGTATCGTCCGTTAATTTTGAAAATACCTTCACGATAGGCGATACAGTCAAAAAGGGAGACATGCTTGGATATTTCCTCTTTGGCGGTTCAGATTTTGTACTGCTTTTTCAAGATAAAGTTGATTTTAAATTAACCGTATCACAAGACGATAATAACAACTATCAACATCTTTTAATGGGTGAAGAATACGGTAAACTTACATTAAAAAAATGAAAGGAGATAAAAAGATGTGCATAAAGTTAAATTTTATCAACCAATCGAATGACAGTAATAATTCAGAAGTCGTCATATTTCAAAAAAACGCCAATACCGACTTTGACGAGTTGGCAGTGGCCTGGACAGTCATTAAAAACTGCGGCATAGGAGACCATCATCCTTTTGTATATCCTCACAAAATGACCATAGCCGCTTCCGACAGTTACGGGAATTATACGCCCCAACTTAATGCCGAACCCGGTCAGTTATTTCATGTTGCGCTGCAACCCTCCGGCAATGAATTATCCTATGTCGGCCCCGGCAGCAGCCCAAAGGAGGTTCAGTTAAGAAACGATCTGCAAAAAGGCGCAATTAATGCCTACATATACAAAGACGGTAAGGTTCTGGCCCAAAAGACAGGCATCGCTCCCGCTCAAATGGCCGTCTTTGAGTTCAAACCCACCCTTTGGATAGGGGTAGCTTCTGAAGTGGAGGAGGGACAAACGATGAACTCGGCCATCATATCCAATATCAATACAGAGCTTAATCTCCTCGGCATAAGCAGCGCCGACATTGTCATGAGGGGGGGAGGTGCAGGCTCAAGCGCTACGCCATTTACCTTTACCCTGGAAAATGTCACCATGGCACAACGTGCTCAGCAAGCATAGACATAATAGCTGACAGTTAAAAGAAGTCAATTTAAAGGGCATCCCTCCTTCCTGGAGGAGATGCCCTGTCTTTTTAACTTCACTGCATTACTCTACAGTCTCTTTACTTCCACTCAATACACTGACCTGCACAGTCATCGATGGCCTGTTCCATATCATCTTTGCCGGCACTTTCCCATGAACCGGGAATAAGTTCCGACAGATCATCCTCATCCAATCTGAAAACATCAGGTAACAGATCCACGCAATTACCACACCCTGTACAATCACTTTTATCAACATAAATTTCTGAAGCCATTGTTCATCCCTCCTTTTGTTTATGGTTCCCCTTCCGACTCTTGCCGGAATCGTTTTTATATAATTCCATTATATAAAGGGGAAGATTAAGGAAAGATTAAAGAATCCACGCCCAGAGGACGTGCCCTTGCTTGAGCCCTAAAAGGGCTTGCTTTTCCTTCCCGTTAAAACGCAGCCGAGTGCAGCCGTTGACTGAGGATGAAGGGCACAAACTGTTTGAGCGAAGCGAGTTTTAGTAACTTAGAAATTTTTAATTTCGTAAAGGCACTTATCCTATTTAGGGCTTGTGCCCGCCGAAGGCAACGGTGGAAGGAGGGAAGCCGAAGGCCAAGTTTTTAGTAACTTAGAAATTATATCCTGTAAAAACACACAGGATATAATTTCGTAAAGGCACTTATCCGGTTTATCCGGGCTGAGCGGCCTTTCTTTTATTACTTTTCTTTGTACCCTCAAGGGGCATAAATCCAGCAAAAGAAAAGTAAAATTATTATGGCATAGCCTCTTAACTCTGCCCCGCTCAGAGGGCGGGGATTTAAAAGATTAATTAAAACATGTGGCGGATTACGCTTCGCTAATCCGCCCTACGCTAGCTGGTAATTCCACTTGTATCTCTATTTTGTCCACTCTTTACTATTTACTTTATTGCTTGTTTCATCTATTTTCATATTCAGCATAACTAATAATAGCAAGCGTAGAAACAATTCCTCTTTACATAACTTGAAGAAAGAAATAAATGCTTCCTCACAAAAATAATATTATCCATGTCTGCCCTCATTGCGGTGTTGAAAATATCAGGGCTGTTCAAGTGGAAGACTTAATGGGCCGTGAGAATGAAGGGGGAGTGGCTCTATGCTCTACTTGTAATAAAAACCTTTATCCTGACCGGAACCCGGAACTTTCGGACAGAGAAAATGAGGCAACGGGGAGTTTCAGCCTGCGTTTTTTTATCATTGCCGGTCTTCTAATGAGTCTCATGATTTATCTTAACAGGACTTTTGGTACGATCAGTTTCAAAGAAGATTCAGGACAGATTATTTATGAAATTATTATCATCCTTATTGTCAGTTCATCGCTCGCTTCCGGTAAAGTGCGGCAGAACTTCAGCTATCTTGCAATATGGGCAGGAATTTTCCTGATTGCAATGGTTGGATACAGTTATCGCTATGAGCTTTCGGAAGTTAAGGAAAAAGTTTTGGCCCAGGTCATTCCGGCAAAGGGATTTCAGAAAACCCCGCATTCTATCAGTTTCCCCCTCTCTTCTGATGGACATTTTTATATAAGAGCCCAGGTTAATGGGATTCCCATCATCTTTCTGGCAGATACCGGGGCAAGCGATATTGTGCTCTCCCTTGGTGATGCCGAAAAACTTGGCATTGAAACGGATAAACTCACTTTTGACCGCTTTTATGAAACAGCTAATGGAAGGGTTCGCGGCAGTTCAATCCGGCTTCGCCATTTCAAAACGGGTGAAATTATTATAGAAGAAATCAGGGCGTCGGTAAATGAAGCAAAAATGCGGCATTCACTTCTTGGTATGACTTTTTTTAAAAGATTGAAAAGCTATGAAGTGAAAGATGATGTGCTGACTCTGCATTGGGACGGGAAGTAAAGTAGGTTGGATTGAAGATTAACTCGTTCCCGAGCTCCGGCTTGGGAATGCAATTGATAAAAAGCTCCAGCTTTTAAAATCCCATGAGAGTAAGGAATAAATTAAAAGATAAAGGAGGCTTTTGCAAAACTCTTTGTCATCCCCGAAATGTTCAATCGGGGATATGGTTTTCTGTAACAAAACACCATATCCCCGCTTATACCCCAAGGGCACTTTGTCACTGCGTTCGGGCGTGCGGGAATGACAATTATTATTACTTTTTGCATGAGCCTCAAAAGCATCATTTTTAACATTAGTATTCATTATAATCCAGTTAAGCAGGGACATGTGGACAAATCGGATGATTGGTTTTATTAAGGTGTGAAGGTTTAAAGCAGAGCTTCTTATGCACTAGCGTTGTTCCCAAGCTGGAGCTTGGGAACGAGTTGAAAAACCTCATAAAATAAGAAACCTTTTAGTTCATAATTTATCTTATAAAATGCTTTCATATTAAAACCGGACAATATCGTACTGTTATATCCGTACTTATATACACTGCTTGTAGTGAAGTGTTTGGCAGTCAATTTAAATAACCCTTTTCATAAGCACAGATCATGAAAAAATTTAAAAACAACATTCTTATTCTCTTTGCACATCCGGCATTACAAAATTCCCGGGTCAACAGGGAACTTATCAAGTTTGTCACAGACCTCGATGGAGTCACATTCCATGATCTTTACGAGCTATATCCCGATTTCCACATAGATGTTAAACACGAACAGAATCTACTGCTGGAAAAGGATATTATCGTCTTCCATCATCCGCTCTTATGGTTCAGCGTCCCGGCAATATTAAGAGAGTGGATGGATCTCGTTCTTCAGCATATGTGGGCATACGGTAAAACGGGAATGGCCCTGAAAGGGAAAAAGCTCTTTAACGTTATCACCGTGGGAGGCAGAGAGTCTCTCTTTCAGCATGAGGGCTATCATGGTAATACAATGATTGAGTTTCTTGCGCCAATACGGCAGGCTAGTCGTGTGTGCGGAATGGATTATCTACCGCCTTTTGTTGTCTATGGAACACGTACGATCACAAAGGAGGAGATAAAAAAACAGGGAGAGAACTATCAGAAAATCATATTATCTCTCCGTGACGGCACCTTGGATCTTGATGCCCTACAGTCACAGCAAAAATTTAACCAGAATATAGAAAGCATAATTACTACCTAAAGGACGATTCATTGCAAGAAGACGGTTTATTTTTTCAGGCATTTGTCTATCTATCTGCTGCGGTCATATCAGTCCCTGTTGCAAAGCGGCTCGGACTCGGTTCCGTTCTCGGCTACCTCATCGCCGGTTTTGCCATCGGCCCCTTCGGCTTTCAGCTAATCGGAGAAGAAGGGCAGGATGTGATGCACTTTGCCGAATTCGGCGTTGTGATGATGCTCTTTCTCATCGGTCTTGAACTGCAACCGTCGCTCTTGTGGCGTCTTCGCGGTCCAATTCTCGGAATGGGAGGCTTGCAGGTTACCCTGACAACGGGGGCAATTACATCGATAGGCATATTTTTTGGGCTCCCACTTGAGTCATCTCTGGCAGTGGGTATGACCCTAGCTCTCTCCTCTACGGCAATTGTACTTCAGACCTTGAACGAGAAGGGACTCATGAAAACCGATGCCGGGCAGAGCGCTTTTTCAGTTCTCTTGTTCCAGGATATCGCTGTCATTCCCATGCTTGCCATTATGCCTTTATTGGCAGTAAAGACTGCCGGAGTGGTAAAGGGAACGGCAGAGGCCCATGGTGGAGGTACAACATGGGTTGAAGGCCTTTCCGGCTGGGGACAAGCCCTTATGGTAGTCAGTGTCATTGCCTTTATCATCATTGCGGGACTTTTCCTGATACGCCCTTTTTTCCGTTATATCGCAAAAACGAGATTAAGAGAACTCTTTACCGCTGCAGCCCTCCTGCTGGTCATCGGTATATCCCTGGTTATGACAAAGGTTGGCTTAAGCCCGGCTCTCGGGACATTCCTTGCCGGGGTTGTTCTGGCTAACAGCGAATACCGTCATGAACTTGAGGGAGATATTGAGCCTTTTAAAGGACTGCTTCTTGGATTGTTCTTTATTGCTGTAGGAGCATCGATTGATTTCACTTTGATTACAGAAAAGCCGGATCTTATAGGTATGCTTGTAGCAGGTCTTATCATCCTTAAACTAGTCATTCTCCTTATTGTCGGCAAAATATTTAAAATCAGACGTGATCATAATGTCCTTTTTGCATTCTCTCTTGCTCAGGGTGGAGAATTTGCCTTTGTTCTCTTTTCCTTTGCCGTACAAAGCCATGTTATCGATAATACCATTGCAAATCCTCTCATTGGAGCAGTGGCCCTTTCAATGGCCCTTACGCCTCTTGCATTGATCGTTAATGACAAATTAATCCAGCCCCGCTTTGGTACTCATGAAAAAGAGGAGATAGAAGCAGACAGCATCGACGAAGAAAATCAGGTTATTATTGCCGGATTTGGGAATTTCGGCAGTATAGTGGGGCGCCTGCTAAGGGCAAATGATATCGGCATAACAGTTCTCGAGCATGATTCCGACAGGGTTGAACTCCTGCGCAAATTGGGGCTTAAGGTTTTTTTCGGTGACGCCTCCCGAAAGGACCTTCTTCATTCGGCGGGAGCGGAAAAGGCCCGCATATTAATACTTGCATTTAATGATCATGGAAAAACAATCGATATTGTACACATGGTAAAAAAGCACTACCCCCATCTGACAATTTTTACCCGTTCATCAGGAAGAACGGAAGTTTTTGAACTCCTTGACGAGGGTGTACACCATGTCTATCGTGAAACATTCGATACGTCACTAAAGGTCGGCATCGATGCACTTACCAGCCTCGGTTTCAGGGCATATCAGGCACAACGTGCCGCCAGAACATTCAGACATCATGACGTCGATGCAACTGAAGTCCTGCGGCACGTGCATCATGACAAAAAAACCTTCATCACTCTGGCCCGACAGCGGATTGAAGACCTGGAACAGCTTATGCTCTCCGACCTGAAGGACGCAGAAGAGCATCCTGATACAGGTTGGGATACGACATACGTTATGAAGGAGTTCGGAGAGAAAAATCAGGAGAAAGAGAGTTAAGGCAGCGCAGAAAAAGGAGACAGCACGCGTAGATACTGCAATAAAAAGTTAGCGGTGCCCAACCCCGATATCCCCCCACTGCATTTTTATCGCTCTTTACACAACTTTTACATTCTTCCGCTACTATTAACTCAACATAGTGAGGGGAAAAGGGAACGCTTGCAAATACTCAGTAATTGTGTCCCACTTTATAAGTAATAAAGGATCACGTCTAGGCATTTGTCAAACTCCCGGGCATCACTTTACTTTATCCAGACTACCCGCTGCTCCTAAGGTATCAATATATTTTACCAAAATATGATTCTGTCAACGTTCAGGCAGATTAACTGTAAAAAGCAACACCTCCTTTCAGGTGATTACGGCAATAATCAGGCATAAACCCTTTAACGTTTAATACAATTTACATGCGGCGGATTATGCTTCGCCACTCTGCCCTGCACGGCCTGCATGAGCAATTTTTTTGTCGGCATGATCCTGTAATGCAGCGGCAAAACCTATGGGCCCTTCGTTGGCATAGGTCATTGTACCCTTTAGGGTCTTCCCGGCGTCGCTCGATGAAATATCAATAGCCACTACATTTTGGTTGCTGCGCCCTCCAATGAGCCATGTTCCACCGGGGTGCCAGGGCGCCGATGAACCACCCCATTGGTTTTGTACCTGATAGCTATTATTGCCGCGCAGTGTAGCAGTGAAACCAATAGGACCTTCACCGTCATAAGTCATAGTACCCTTTAGCGTTTGACCGCCATCAGCAGAGCTTGCTTCCAACTGCACAACATGCTGACCGTTACGGCAGCCCATAACCCAGGTGCCGCCCGGGTGCCAGGGTGCCGATGAACCACCCCATTGGTTTTCCACGAGATAGTTATTATGGATTAATCCATAGAGTGCCTGCTGCTGGGTTTGCTCAAACATAAAGTTTTGTGAGTTTAATCGCCAGTTAATGTATGAATTAAAATGATTGTTGCTGATGTTAAGTTCATAGCCATTAAGCGCTGTTTGAAAACCCACGTGCCAAATGTCAGAGGTAGGTCCGCTAGCTTCAAATTTAACGCCATAACCAAATAACTGCTGCTTAACATGAGGAAACTGTAATGGCAGGCCGGTGCTGAAATACATTTGCAGGTTTACAAAGTCCAGATAGCTGTTGATTGTATCCGTATCCGTATTGGCATTGCTGGCAGGCGAAATTGAGCAATAGTATTGTTCACTTTGCTTTTGAAACAGCTGGCCTACAGCAGTGAAAAGAAGCTTGAATTGTGTTTGGGTCACCTCGTTACACATTGGCCATTCCCAGTCAATATCAAAACCTGACAGGCCGTAGTGCTGCATATACTTCAAGAGGTTTGCGGCGAAATTTTCAGCATTTTGCTGAGGGGTATATTCAGGGTTTGAGAAGATATTCGATACCTGGCCACTGTCATAGCCAACGGTAACGCCAAACTTCATATTGGAGTTGTTGTTTTTGGCATCTACCAGTATTTTATCCATATACTCCTGATTGTGCGGCAAATTGCCCATCTGGATGGTGTATGACGAGCCATCGCCGGAGGGTATGGTAGTACTGCTGGTGGGGACTGTTTCTACAAAGCACATATACAGTATATCTATGGATTGGTAGATATTGTTTTGAATAAGTGTCTGGTAACAACTGTCTGAGCTATTGTAATTAGTACCTGCCGGTTCATCCTCATTCAGAAAAATCCAGGCATTCACAAGGTTATTTGGTGTGGTGTTTTGCATATTCTTTACCTCATTATTTTAAACGTTCAATAAAGAAAAAAGGACTGCAATCGATAATGCTAACATAAGAAATATCTTATTCACCTCCTTTCTTTATTAATATGAACACAGGGTGATAAACCTTTAATGGACAATCAATTTTCCCTATACCTATAAAATTAATGAGCAAGCACATTTTTATTGCGCCTGCATAGTCCTTCACTTCAGCCTTATAAAACAAGCGAGACAATATCAAAGAATTGATATCTCTCCTGGCTGGCGTTAAGATTTTCGGGGAATAACCCACAAAGGCTTTTTTACCTTTATTGAAAAGTAAAAAAAAAAGAATTCCCACCCCAAAATAAAAATTACCACCTATTTTCAGGATTGCAAGTCTTTATAAATTTTTTATTAATAATTTCAATTAGCAGGTATGGAAACAAAAGGATTTTCTTTTCTAATAAAGAAGGAAAAAGGGCAAAAAACGAAAAGTAAATAACGTTCCTTCTGCTTTGCCTCGCTTTGTCCCTTTTCCACGCAGACATAAAAAATTTGACAAGCTCAAATACAGCAGCTTTACTTTAGACTATACGCGGATATGGTGTTCGCAAAGTCTACAGTAAGGCAGGCACAGCGGCGCCTTGTCTGACTCATTTAAACAGCCGTACCATTTAAAGGAGGGGAAAATGGCAATTCTGAGTTTCAATGGACGTGTAAACATTGCAGTACGAATAGTAACGGAAAAATACCCGGAGGCAAAGCTCTACGAAGCTGATGGAACAGCATCAGGCGGTCCGACGACGGACCCTGCACAGATTGACCGGTTAAGAGTCGTTTTTCGTAATACAAACAACACTACAGTTATTATCACAGAGACGGGCTATGGTGAATTCGGCGAACCGCAACTTATCCCGTCACCCTGGTGTGAAGATGTTATTATCAACTGGCCCGTCAATATGGATCTTCCGCAGGCCAATGAACTGAAGGAAAAGGCGGGCTACAAGAATCCCTATGGCGCCGTTACCCTGAGAAACCCTTTAGGGCCAACCATCGGTAATCCTTATTTTATTTTTGGAGGAGACCCTTTTAAGCCCTATATTTTTGTCGATACGGTCACCGGCGATGTACATATCGGCAACAGAGCGATTGAAAAAGCCGGCGCATCCATTTCAGCTGCCACCGCATAAATGCAAGATAAGGGCAAGAAAGAAGAAAGGCGAAAGTAACTGTGCTGCCCTGGCAAGCGCAGGATAATTGTAAGGCTCTGAAATCCATCATATGAATATTCTTCCTTTTATCAGGTATACAGCCCTGCCCCTATTATTTTTGCATCGCCGGAATTCGATAAATATTTAAAATAACCTTTTTCATTCACGTCTGGCCAAGGGGACCTAATCCGCCTGGCCAGACCTTTTAACAATATATTTAATGAACCCTTCTCACAACTTAATCCTTTAGATGCGCCACTCATGAATAAACTGAGAAACAGGGAGTAACAATTTAAACAAATTCAGCTTGACACCAGACAAATGTCGGTTCATAATAGACTTATGTCGTAAACTCTAATCCGGAGAGGAAAAGCTATGGGAAAAACAAAGGGGGTTAAAATGAAAACAGCAGAGACGATAGCCGGCAAGTTAGCTTCCTGTGAGGTTAGTATTGCAAGCGTACTGGGCGGCGCAAAATTTCTTCATAAAAAAATTGAAAATCGCCTCGATTTAGTTAACCTCGTCGATGAGGGTATCAGCAAAGCTTCCCTTCTTCACCTTGCAAGGTATCTCCATTTTTCAACAAAGCAAATGGCGGAGGTTTTGCCTGTTACAGAACGGACCATACAACGCTATGATAATGAAAAACAGTTTGCGCCTGTCGTTTCCGATCATATTCTGCAAATTGCCGAAGTGAGCGCCAAAGGAACGGCTGTTTTCCAGGACAAAATAAAATTCCTCTTATGGATGAATAATCCTTGCACCTCATTTGCCAATAAAACACCAAAGAGCCTGTTAAAATCCAAGTTCGGAATAGATATGATTTTAGATGAATTAGGCAGGATCGAACATGGTATTTTTTCTTAATGCAGGTCTATAGAATATCCAAAACGGACTATATCAATAATCTTACCGGCGCCGGAGCTGAAACCTATGGAGGCAGGTGGAACCGGAAAGGAACAAGGATGGTTTACACTGCCGAAAGCAGGTCACTGGCAAGTGTCGAATATCTCGTTCATGTCCCCTTTGCAATAGTGCCCTATGATCTGAGTATTGCATCCATTGAAATTACCGGCGAGATAAAGGCTCAACAGCTTGAGCAATCTGCATTACCCAAAAACTGGAGAGAATTTCCAGCGCCCAATTCACTGGCAACAATCGGGTCCGACTGGGCAAAGTCGAGAGACTCACTGCTCTTACGCGTACCATCTGCTGTTGTTGATGATGAGTTCAATATCCTTATCAATCCACTCCATCCCGACTTCCACCGGGTAAAAGTTAAAAAAACCAAAGAATATACTTTTGATTACCGTTTGCTTCGAAACTAATTAGTGTCCATTATTCCCACCTTTACACCTATTGCCTCCCCGCCCGGGATATGTTAATAATACTATCATGGAAAAAGATAAGGGAAATATAGCGCTCGCTGCAAAGGTAATTGAAGAAGCCCAGGCCATTTTTATTACGGCAGGCGCCGGCATGGGCGTCGATTCGGGCCTTCCCGACTTTCGTGGTAATGAAGGTTTCTGGAAAGCCTATCCCCCCATGAGGAAGCTGGGCATCTCCTTTGCCGAAATGGCCAATCCTCAATGGTTCAGGACCGATCCGGAATTTGCCTGGGGCTTTTACGGCCACAGGTTGAATCTGTACAGGCAAACCGAGCCCCATCACGGTTTTACAAAACTCCTGGAACTTGGCAAGAAAAAAAAAGGAGGCTACTTCGTCTTTACCTCCAACGTAGACGGACAATTCCAGAAAGCCGGTTTTGATGGTATAAAAATCAAGGAATGTCATGGCTCCATTCACTACCTCCAATGTGCCGACGGCTGCGGTGAGGCCATATGGAATGCCGACGAGACACATGTTGATGTTAACAGTGAAACCTTCAGAGCAAGAAAACCGCTGCCCGCCTGTATTCACTGCGGCGCACCGGCGCGCCCCAATATCCTCATGTTCGGTGACTGGGGCTGGCTGCCCCACAGGACTAATGAACAGAGCTATCACCTCTCAAACTGGCTCAATAACATACGCGCAAAAGAAATGAAACTGGCTGTTGTGGAAGTCGGCGCAGGCCATGCCGTGCCAACGGTAAGAATGCAATCGGAACAGGCGGCAAGAGGGTGCAGCGGAACATTAATCCGCATTAACCCGAGGGACGATGACGTCCCGCCGGGACACCTGGCCATCCCCCTTGGTGGCGGGGAAGGGATCAGGGCGATTATTGACAGGATGGACAGGACTTAAGTGGACATAGCATGGCAACAATTAATCACTTCAACATATACCCCCTGGCAAGCCGTGTATACTCCTCCACCTGCTTCTTTTCCCAGCTTTCATCATGCCCAAGCTCACGGGCAAGAATCCCTGCCACTTCCGGCGCCGCCTCAATTGATTTTTCGGCATCCAGGATGAGCGCTCTTGTCCGGCGGGAAAGAATATCCTCCACCGTTCTTGCCATTTCCTTCCTGGCTCCCCACAGGACCTGAGAATAACGGTAAGGAAGATCGGGATGAATCTGACGGGCAAGCTCCATCTCCTCAAGCTCCATCCCTTTTATGAGGACAGCTTCACTGCCGTAAACCCTGAGGCGGTCATCGGTGGTAAGTTCCGGGGCATCCCTGTCCATAGCGCCGTAGAGTTTCAGCTTTTCCGTAACACAGGGTCTTTCCGGAAGGTCGCCTACCATAATGGCATGCTCCATTGCATCTTCAGCCATTTTCCGGTAAGTCGTCCACTTTCCACCAACAATGGTGACAAGACCCGTTTCACTGGTGAAAACTTCATGGCTCCGTGATATTTCCTTGCTTTCCAGACTTTTTCCCGGAGGATGGACGAGAGGCCTTATCCCTGCAAAAACAGATTTGACATCACGGCGGCCGGGTTCTTTTTCCAGGTAGCGTCCTGCATTTCTGAGAATGAAATCCACCTCCTCATCGAGGGGAAGAGGCTCGATGGAGCATTCTTTAAGGGTTGTATCCGTTGTGCCTACAAGCAGTCTGTCATGCCAGGGGATGGCAAAAAGTACTCTGCCGTCATCAGTGTGGGGAACCATGATGGCCGTATCGCTTGGCTGAAAGGAACGATCGAAGACGAGATGAATACCCTGCGCCGGTTCGATAAGGGGAGGGGCTTCAGGCCGGTCCATGCGGCAGATGGTATCGGCAAATATGCCCGTTGCATTGACAACAACCTTCGCCTTTATAGTCAGGGATTTTCCGCTCTCCTTATCAAGGGCGACGGCGCCCGAAACATAGCCCCCCTCTTTAATAAGCGCTTTAACGTCTACATAGTTGGCAAGAGCAGCGCCATGTTCACAGGCGGTAAGGGCCATGGTTACCGCCATACGGGAGTCATCGAACTGGCCGTCATGATAGCGTATCCCTCCCGTTAAACCCTCGCGCTCAATATTGGGGATGGCCTCTACTGTTTCGTCATGACTTAAGAATTCACTGGGAGCAAGGTTGAGTTTTCCTGCCATGGTGTCATAAAGTTTGAGGCCGATGCCATAAAAAGGACCTTCCCACCAGTGATAGCGGGGAACAATAAAAGACTGGTCAGAGACAAGATGGGGTGCATTACGGTAGAGAATACCTCTTTCACGGAGGGCCTCCATGACAAGTGAAAAGTTCATCTGTTCAAGATAGCGTACTCCGCCGTGAATAAGCTTGGTACTCCTGCCCGATGTGCCCTTGGCGAAATCCCAGGCTTCCACAAGGGCTGTGCCATACCCCCTGCTCGCCGCATCGATGGCCACGCCGAGCCCCGTTGCTCCCCCTCCGATGACAAGAACATCGAAGTCTTCTCCCTCCAGCCGGTCGATCATCTCATTACGGTTCATGAATCCCTCCTGAAATCTTATTATCCCGGAAAAGCCATAGGCTTTAAATTTTCATAAGAACCTGAAAAAACAATCTCTCTTTCTCTCAAATGCACAGACGCAACCCCTGGTTTTTGAAGTTTTTAGAATTAACCGATTCCCGGTCATGCCGGGGACAGCAAAACCTTTTTTCCCAACAGGGATTAAGCTTTTTTTAAATTGACCTGCCCTTCCGCAGCTTCCCTCGTTGAAAATAATCTTTTCAGTTAAAGTTTAGTTACCTCATAACCACGCTTTTTCAACTGATTTATAAGCCCTTCTTTCCCGAGCATATGGGCAACACCTACAAGGAGGAACTCCTTTTCCGGTGTTTTCATATATGCATCTATTTTTTTAAGCCATTTTTTGTTACGGTCTGTCAACAGGTTTTTGTATAACTTTGGAAACTCTTTTTTGATATCTTTGACAAAGAGATCGGACAACTTCTGAATATCACCGGCTCTCCATGCCGATATCATTTCATCTAACAAGGTTGATGTCTCTTTGAAATCATCGATGGAGTGGATGACAAAATTGCTCTCATTCCCCTCGCCCATGGCTGTCAGAAAACCGATTTGCTCTTCCAGCGTCTCCAGGCTATCCCTTTTCTTTCCATCGGCCGCTGCTTTCCTGTCGTAGTAGAAATCGACGCCACCGCTGTCTACTCCCAATTTCTTGAGTTCCAGCGCAAGAACAGTAAAAACGACCATAGACGGCTTCATCCTGTTAAGCGCCTCTAAAGGCAGGCCCAGGCCGTCACAATATTTTTTTAATTTGCCGTAAGCCTCTTTTGAGAGGACTTTATCGAGGGTTCGGCCATCACTATACATACCCTGAGAGACCATAAGCTGCTGGATCTCGGGACTCTGCATTGCGTCAAGGTCTGTTTCGAAGGTGATAATCTTGGAGTCTGCATAGGCAGAGTCGAATTCTTTTGGCAATGGAAAGTCCGATGACCTTAATATGTGGATAGTGCCGCCGAGATAGATAACGGATGACCCCGACTGTACCTTCCATAGGGAAGTTTCCGCATGAAGCGACGAACTGAATAATACCGTGCAGATGAGGACTAAAAGCTTTGTTTTCATAATTAACTCCTTTTTTTGTGTTATTGGAATCGAGAGAGACTATCTCTTGCTAGCTGACCTGTTCTTCTGACTGCCTCTTGCCCTAAAAATCGATACTCACCTCCAGGGCATCGAGAAACTTGTTAAACCCCGTAAATATTTCCATTACACCGAGCGCCTCGACAATTTCGCCGCTTGAAGCCCCTTCAATCTTAAGGTCATTAAAGATGGAACCGGGAATGGCATTGGGATTGATGTTGGCCTCTCTGGCGAGCCTTATAAGGGCAGCTTCCTTTTTGCTAATTTCCGCTGCATCAAACTCCTCGTTAAGAATAAAGATTATCTCCTCTTCCGTGACATTAAGCATCTTCAGTGCGGCCGTATGGGCTGCAACACAGTAATCACAGCTGTTGTCATTGGATACGATAACAGCAATGGCTTCCTTGGCCTTTCGGGAAAGGGCGCCTTGCATCATGACGCCTTTCACCTTCTCCCAGTTGGCTTTTAGCAGCGGTGGAAAGTGAGCAGACGTTTTAAAGAGATTCGGTACCATCCCAAAAGCGGCCTCTATTTCGTCAAATATAGCTTTTACCTCATCACTTGCTTCTCCCTTTTCAATCGTTTCAACCTTTGGCATAGTTCCTCCTTTTTTACTGTTTCATTCGCAAATCAGGAAAAATATCTTTTGCTTTTATTGCAGACATGCTATTAGTTTTAAATTCTAATTATTCCCTAAGTCCGACAGACTCCCGGAAAGTATTTACGTTAAATCTTATCAGAAATCGTCACAGTTTCCACCTCAATAAACAGGCGGATAAAAAAGTATCTGCCAAGCTCTCGAAAACAGGCAAGATAAAAGGGACAACAAACCTTCCTGCCTGAATCATTATTTATTCCTTCTCCTTTAAATAAAAAAATATAAGCGCCAGCAAAGAACCCTCTTTATTGTCGCCTTTTATATCACAATAAAGATGCCTTGCATATATACATACTGCTCTTTTGCTTTTTTCTGGAGGGAAGATTCTAGCCGGATGTGGACTTACTGCCGGAAAAGTTATTTCTTTTGATTTTATATTTTGCGGGACCTGACAAAATCAGGTCAAAGAACTATCTCTTTCTCAAAGAATTGAAATATGCCCCTTTTCTCTCTATATTGCCCTGAATCCGTCATTAAGCCCTAAACCGTGAATACTGAGCTCCCTCTCTTCCCTTTCTGCATCGGGATCATCGATGGAATCGACGCTCAGAAACATTTCGATATATTCTTCCGGAAAGTCATGCTCTCTGGCGCCAATGAGCACATGACCTTTGTACCAGTGATAGGGGCTTACTTTATCATCAATGTGAGTGGCATAGTAGGTAAAGGCCTCCATTTTTTGTCCTGATTCAGCATAGATGGAAACGCTTTTCTCATTGTAACCCATACCGAGCCCTTCCGCCCTGTCGAGATGGACTTTATGGTCCGCATCAATCCTGTAAAGGGAGCCGAGCACACAATCCCTGTTGTTTCCCGTATAAAAGGCATCGCATTTGCCGGAACCATCTCTTCCGGCCTTGTGAAAACAAAGCACGTGAGCGGTCAGGTAGCCCCTTGCTACCGGTTCGGCTGAGGGAACCCGTTTTGAAATTCTTGCTATAGACAGATTCGAGCCATAAGCAAAGTAAAGCATCTTTTATCCTCTATTATTTTTATAGCGTTGGTTCTTTTTTCTAAATCATTGCTGCAAGCAGACTATTATAACAAAAAGGGACGGTCAACATCAAAGCTGACCGTCCCTTCATCGATAAAACTTCTTTACCCATATTCACCCCATTCGCCCCTCCATTAAGGAAGCAATATCTGCTTCTTTCCTCCGTACCCCCTGTGGCGGCGCGACTGCCCGTAGCGGCTGCCGATATGCTTATTGAGATCTTCCAGCACTTTCTCAGGTGTCTTTTCTACTGAAAATATCCAGCTTATAAAATGTATCAATGTTCTTATCATAGGGTTCCTCAAGTTATGGGACAATTTTGCGCCTCTCCTGCCGGAAAAAGGGCGGGTATTTTCAGGTCCTGGGAAGCGTTACGCCTGTCTGCCCCTGGTATTTTCCCTTCCTGTCGGCATAGGATGTTTCACAGACTTCATCAGATTCAAAAAAGAGTACCTGCGCTACACCTTCGTTGGCGTAAATCTTTGCCGGAAGCGGTGTCGTATTAGAAAATTCGAGGGTTACATAGCCTTCCCACTCGGGCTCGAAAGGGGTAACATTAACGATAATGCCACAGCGGGCATAAGTCGACTTTCCAAGACATACAGTCAAAACATTTCTCGGTATACGGAAGTATTCGACAGTACGGGCCAGGGCAAAGGAGTTGGGCGGAATAATACAGATGTCACCCTTGAAATCAACAAAGGATCTGGGGCAAAAATCTTTGGGATCGACAATGGAGCTGTGTACATTGGTAAAGATCTTGAATTCATCGGAGCAGCGAATGTCGTAGCCGTAACTTGATGTACCGTAGCTGACAACGCGGTTGCCATTTACATTCTTCACCTGCTCCGCTTCGAAGGGCTCGATCATGCTATGATTCTCGGCCATTCTTCTTATCCATTTGTCTGATTTTATCGACATTTTATCTCTCCGGGAGAAAAGTGACGGCTTATCTCCCTAAAGCCCGGAATAATCGCAATCAAGGCTGTTTAAATTAATTATCTCTCCTCGTCTCTTCAACACCCCTATCCTCTTTCGGCTTACTTACCGACAAAGGGCTTGATTTGACAGGATTTTTTTCCCTAAAAAGCTTTTCGTAGTAATCCATCCACTCTCTGGCAGAAAGAATCTCTTTTCTCATTTCATCAGACACGTTTTGAATTCTCCTTTGTAAAAAGCCCACTCCTTTAAATTGGCCGGCAGGAGCGGATGAAAGACTTGCCCCTGCTTTTCAGAGTTTATATCAACACTTGGAATAACCACAGCCCCTGCACGTGAGGCAGCCTTCGATAAACTCGATAATATGACCACAATCGGGACACTCGGGACAGACCCCCATATCAATGGAATCAACCCTCTTTTCGGCCTGGGCCATATTGTTGCTCGTCATTTCAGGAAGAGGCGCCATTGCCATATGCGTTGACGCCGTATTCTCGGCAGCAGCGGCGGTGCTATTACCGTTGCCGTTGGCTACATAGTGGGCAAGCACCTGACCAATAGCATCGGGGCAGGAAAGAACAGCATTTTTCCCTATTCCCAGCGGCATGGGGCACCTTACACCTCGCATCTGGTCCATAATGGACTCGGTCTTTACACCTGCTCTCAGGGCAAGAGAGACGAGACGGCCGATAGCTTCATTATGAGAGTTGATACAGCCGCCGGACTTACCCATCCGGGTAAAGATCTCACAAAGACCTTCTTCATCTTCGTTGACGGTAACAAAAAGGCTTCCGCAACCTGTGGCCACCTTTTCCGTCTTACCAAAAGTAACGGCCGGCCTTTCCCTGGGCGCCACAATCTCATCGGCATGAATATGAACTTCATGTTTTTCTTCTTTTTTCTCTTCCTTCTTGATGGAAAGAACCTGTCCTTCCCTGCTGCCGTCACGGTAGATGGTAATTCCCTTACAGCCATTCTTGTGGGCCAGCATGTAGGCCTTCTCTATGTCGGAAACAGTTGCGTCATTATGAAAATTGATTGTCTTGGAAACAGCATTATCGGTATATTTCTGGAAAGCCGCCTGCATCTTGATGTGCCATTCAGGTGAAATATCATGAGACGTAACAAAGGCCTTTCTTATATGTTCGGGAACCTCTGCCATACCCTGAACGCTACCCTTCCCGGCAATCTTCTTCATTAGTTCAACAGAGTAGAAACCTTCTTTTTTTGCGATCCTTTCGAAGAGAGGATTTACCTCGGGAAGTTCGTCGTTATCCATAACGTTTCTTACGTAAGAGATGGCAAAAAGCGGCTCCACACCACTGGAGCAAGCGGAAATAATAGAGATAGTGCCTGTCGGCGCAATAGTTGTCGTCGTCGCATTCCTTATCTTTACAGCATTTTTCCCTTTGTCAAAAATGCTTCCCTTGAAGTTGGGGAAAGCGCCTCTTTTTTCAGCCAGATCGACAGAAGCCTCCCTCGCCTTTTCACGGATAAAGCCCATAATCTTATCCGCCGTATCAACCCCTTCCCGGCTGTTGTAGCCAATGCCGAGCATGATAAGCATATCGGCAAAACCCATGACACCAAGACCGATCTTCCGGTTGGCCCTCGTCATTTTGGCAATTTTATCAATAGGGTACTTATTGGCATCAATAACGTTATCAAGATAATGAACGGCCTTCTTTACGGTAGAACCCAGTTTGGCATAATCGAGCTTGCCCCCTGTTATCATTCTGGAGAGATTGATGGAGCCCAGGTTGCATGACTCATAGGGAAGGAGGGGCTGCTCACCGCAGGGATTAGTCGAGGCAATGGGGCCTATCTTGGGCGTCGGGTTATCTCTATTCATCCTGTCGATAAAAACAATACCGGGGTCGCCGTTGGTCCAGGCAAGCTCCGTAATTTTATCAAAAACCTTTCTTGCATCCAGTCTTTCCACTTCTTCACCCGATCTGGGGTCGACAAGGCTGTAGTCCCTGTCCTTTTCAACGGCATCCATGAAGTCTTCAGTCAGCGCTACGGAAATATTGAAGTTGGTCAGAGTTACATGGTCTTCCTTGCAGGTGATGAATTCCATAATATCAGGGTGATCGACTCTGAGTATGCCCATATTGGCACCCCTTCTCGTCCCCCCCTGCTTGATAGCCTCAGTGGCTGAATCGAATACTTTCATAAAAGAAACGGGACCGGAACTGACGCCTTTGGTAGAGGCAACGACGGAGTTTTTCGGTCTCAGGTTGGAAAAATCGAAGCCCGTGCCGCCGCCGCTTTTATGGATAAGCGCCGTATCTTTAATGGATTCAAAGATGGACTCCATAGAATCTTCCACAGGAAGAACAAAACAGGCGGAAAGCTGACCCAGGTCACGGCCTGCATTCATCAGTGTAGGTGAATTAGGCAGAAATTCGAGATTGGTCATCATGGAGTAAAACTCATTCTCCAGGGACTTAATATCGGCTGTGGGATCGTGCTTGAGGTCAGCCTCGGCAATAGTGCGGGCAACGCGCCTGAACATATCCTCCACTTTTTCAACAGGCCTGCCGCTCTCATTTTTTTTCAAATACCTTCTTTCAAGAACGGTAATTGCATTCTCAGTAAGAGGCAGCTTATCCCCCCGTTGCTTCTCTACTTTTACCTTACTACCTGCCAAATCTCCTGAAACTGCGCCTACGCTACCCATTCACTCCTCCTCAAATATGAAATTTATATAATAGAAAGCAACGTTATGATGACTTTACCAACCATCTTTATGTTGTAGTGAAAAAAGACTATACCACTACATGTTGTGTGTCAAGCACAAAAATACAAATTCTGTTTAGTATCTGTTTAAAGGGTTAATTCTTAAGGGATTTTTTATATCTAAAAAAAAGAAGAGAGGAAAATCCCCCCCATAGGCTGCGAGGGAGGAAAGGTCTGTCTGTGCTATCGGCTTATCTGCATAGAGAGCCAGTTAACGATATTCCCTGCAAATTTTCTATTATCACCCACATCAATAAAAGCATTGGCAAGCGGGGCGTCATCAGCCACAACAACAACCTTGCCTTTACCATGATCAGATACGGCAACAACACCCATTTTGGCTCTGGGCTCGCCGTGGTCAAAACGCCTGTTGCGGTTAAAATCGGCATAGGCATTTTCCGATGTGAAGGCAAGGACTTTGCCTTTTCCTTCGGCAAGCAATCCCCAACTGCCGTAGAATGCTATCATCGAGACATCCCGGGTAATCTCATGGGAAGCCATGTCCTTAACAAAAAAATCCTGACTCCGGCCGTTGATCTTGTTTTCATTTTCCGAAATAACGGCGTTAGAGAGAATAATACCGAATCTTTCCGTCAGCCTTGCAAGGGGAGGCGCAATGTGGAGGAGAACAAGAAGCCTTCCGCCATCATTGACAAACTTTTCAACAAGGTCTATCTCTTCCGGGCTATAGGGAGCCATGGATCCGGGAATGACGAGAACATCGACGGTTCCCGTATCGAGGATTCCCAGGGGATAATCCCCTATCTCCACATGATCGCCATTTTCACGGAAAAGGGATACAAACTTTTTAAGACCAAGATGCTGCTCTGAAGAGGGGTGAAAAATCACCCGGTGAGAAGTATCGAAATAAATCTCAGCCGAGGCGGCATGACCCGAGAGAGACAATAAGAATAAAGACGCCAGGAGTATAATTGCTTTCATTTGAAACCACCTTAAATGTAATTTTTTGACTTGTTAAGATAATAAGGTTTAAATAGAGATTCAAAAAAAAGAAGCTGCACCGGCTAAAGTGCAGCTTAAGAAGGAGGTTCTGCCCGGTCCGTTACTAACCGGGAGGCCCTTTGATTATAATGGCTGGAAGTTTATTTTTCCTTTTTTCATAGAGACTTTGATGCCTTTGGCGTTGCTGAACTTGCAGTTTAACAGGCAATCACTGAGCGGCGCCTCTACATATTTGGTAACGATCCGCTTTAAAGGTCTCGCACCATACCTGGAGGTCTCTATTTTTTTAGCGAGATGTTCTTTCACTGATGCCGGAAAGGAAACCTTCTTTCCGGAAGCTTCAAGCCTTTTGGTAACGACATTTAGAAACATCTCGACAATCCTTACATTTTCCTTGTGCCCAAGCGCCCTGAAGACAATAATGTCGTCGACACGGTTTAAAAACTCGGGAGCAAAAATATTCTCCAGCGCACGCACGGTTTCTTTTTTCTTAAAGCTATGGCTTACTTCAGCCTTTCTGTCACCGAAACCGATGGCCCCTTCCAACTCAGCGATTTCTCCTGCCCCCACATTGCTGGTCATAATGACAATACTTTTGTTGAAGGGTATTCTCTGCCCTTTATTATCAGTGGCAAAGCCTTCATCCATTATCTGGAGAAGGAGGTTATGGACCTTGCCGTGGGCTTTCTCGATCTCATCGAAAAGAACGATCCGTTCAGGATTCTTTGTCATAGGCTCACTCAGCACACCCCCATCGTCATAACCGACATAACCGGGAGGCGCTCCAATAAGCTTTGCATATTCATGGGGAAGGGCATATTCTGAACAGTCAATACGTACCATAGCATTAACATCACCGAGAACCAGTTCGGCAAGAGCCTTGGCAAGCTCTGTTTTGCCCACACCGGTCTGTCCGGCAAAAAGAAAGATTCCCGCCGGTTTATCAGGTGACATAATCCCCGTATAAGACCTTTTCATTGCCTGAACAACCTTGCTGATAGCCTCGCTCTGTCCCACTACCCTTTCCTTCAGCTTTTCTTCAAGGGAATGGGCAATATGGTGCTCGTGGGCAAGTTTCTCTTCACCCTCGAGAAGAAAAAGGTTCCCCGGCTTTTCCCGTTCTTCCACATTAATAGAGATCCGGTTGATATCGAAAGCGGGATTTACCTTAACGCACATCTGGTAAAGCTCTTCTTCCAGCATTTCCACCCCGCCGTTCATCTCCTTTGATAAAATAATATCCTTTAATATATCATCGTTATAATTGACGATAGACGTATTAATCACCAGTTGCCTGTATGATCTTTTATCTGTCAGGTTCACCCGCTTGAAGAGCTGCTGGACCTCGGAATCCGAGAAGGCCCTGATCTTGATGAACCGGTCAATGGGTTGGCAGTATCTCATTGTTACATTCGTCTTTAGCTCCATTGGGCACCTCCTTTTTTCTATGGGTCCTTCGTTACTTGTTTATAATTTATTGCAAATTAAATACCAATTTTTTTTTCTCATCCATGAAAAGAAGCAAGCACCCCTAATTACCCCATATAGACGGGTAAAATTACACCGATTGCTTCCATTAATTAGTCATTTTTCCGAGCCGAAAGTTCCTGCCCAGGAGATATGCTCCTTATAAAAATGCAACAAATAGTATCAGTTATTTGACACAAGCTATGTAATTTTTTCGCACAGAGAAAGTTCGACAGAAGAGTCAACCCCCTTTTGTCTGCAAGTTACACATTTTTCTTCTACATACAAACACCTGTAATTACGGGAGAATCTCTTTATAATGATCTCCATTTTTAACTTTTTTCCCTTAACCGGAGACAGTCTTTGTATTTTTTTGTTGACATATTCAACTCTCTCCGCTATTTTACAGCCACCAATAAAGCACTAAATAGGTCCAGTTTACCCTCTTTAAACTATCTCCTAACCCGAGGCGCTAACTATGATAACAAAAACCGATGTACCTCTGCGGTGTATCTGCAATGAAAAAATCATTCTGAGAGAGCCCACGGGATTGATTGTAAAAACGAGGATTTTAAAGGTGACAGAGACACATATAGATGTAAAGTGCAAGAGGTGCGGTAACTGGCTGACCATACCCCGGGACTTTTCCCTGGACCAGCCATAGTAAACATCCTTTCCCCATGGGAAGAGAATAGATACAACATATCAAGCAATATCCCATAAGGTATAAGTCAAAAAGAAAGACAGGAAGCCGGGACTGTTCATCAATAGATGGGTGTCCCTTTTTTTTGCAATTTCATTGAAAAAACCCAGAAGGTAAAAAGTCGAAAGTCGAAGACAAAAGCCGGGGCCGCCATTATATATGGCCGCTCCGGCTTTTTTAGTTTGTCCGTTCAAAAATTTTAAGACAGGAGGTGAAAAAAGAAAATTGGGTGGTGAAAAAATAAATAACAATTATTAATGAACTATTCAGGAGGAAATCAATGAAACGTTTTATTGCTTTAACTGTATCTATGCTATTAATGTTAAGTGGTGTTGCTTTTGCCGGAGAAACCAAGGTCTCCGGTTTCGCTGATATCTGGTACGTTATTACAGACGAGCCCAATGATCCTGCCACAGCGGGTGCCGACCATCCCACAGAAAAGAAGTTTCTTGCTGACGCTGAAATCGATGTGAGGAGCAAAATAAGTGACAAACTGACTGTCCTGCTCGATGTTGAATTTGACCTTGCCGCTAATGGTGGGGCTAATGCAGGCAATGCACTTTTTGGCAGCAACTCTGATTCCGGCAGGATAGAACAGGCTGCATTTGTTTCTACCACTCTCCCTGTAGCCGTTATCGGTGGTGTTTTCAACAATCCTATCGGACTGGAAGAAGAAGATGCGCCTGACATGGATTTCTTCTCTCATGGGCAGATATACAACATCCTCGATGGACAGACTATTCTTGATGGAGATAACATCGCAGGCGCCGCTCTTCAGAAAACCTTCGGTCCGGCAACAATTACCGTGGCTTATCTCGATGAGTTGAACCTTACTGCGGAAGAAAATTCAATGGCTGCCTTACTGAACCTCAATATCATGAAAGGCCTTGACCTTGAAGTGGGTTACGTGACTGCAGCAGACCAGGCTGATTCAGGGCTTACAGCTACAACTCTTGCGGGAGATGTTTACCTTGGTGCGGAAAGCGCCCTTGATGTTAACCTGACAGTAACGGCTGTACCGAATCTTTACATCGGTGTTGAATACTTCACTGCCGGAGAAGTTATTGATTCCGCCTACGGTGTTACTGCAAAATACTCCATTCTGGACAATCTCTCAGTTGCAGCAAGGTATGATGCAGTTCAATACGCCGACCTCAATCTGGCTGCTGGTGGTACTCTTGCTGCGCCAGACGACACGACAAGCACAACTGTTGCTGTTACCTATGGCCTCGATGAAAACCTTGATGTTGTGCTCGAACATCGTGATACTGACGATGCTGATGGAATTGCCGCACTTGCCGGCCTTGCAAAGGGCGACGGCGTTGAAACGACACTCGAATTCATCGCCAGGTTCTGATTTTTATCGCTTATATTTGTTTTAGAAATACATCTCTTTCTATCCTTACCTGTTTGGCGGCGGCCTTGCCGAAGGCCGCCGCCACTTTTTAAAACCACCAAAGAGGAAAAAAATGTCCAGATAGCGTTTTTTTTAGTTGCATTTTATTTTAAAGTGGATAAAATAGGCTCCCATTATCCTGTTTAAACATCTGCCATAAAAAAAGACCAAGAGGTAAGTGAATGAAGTTAACAAGATTAGCAGATTATGCCGTCCGGGCTATCGTACACCTGGCAACGAAAAAAGAAGGTGAAATGGCTACTATTGCAGAGATAGCCGAGAGCCAGGGAATCCCATCGAGCTTTCTTGCAAAGGTGATGCAGGCCCTGTCGCGAGGCGGGATAGTAAGGGCTCACAGAGGCAAGTCAGGTGGCTTTTCCCTTGTAGATGAGCCTGAGAAGGTCACCATCAGGATGATAGTAGAAGCCGTCGAAGGCCCCATCAATCTCAACAGGTGCCTTACAAAACCGGGAGAATGTGACAGGGATACCTTCTGTGGCGCCCACCCTGTCTGGAGAGAAGCCCAGGAGGCCCTTTTCAGTGTGCTCGACAAATATACGGCAGCTGAAATGGCTAAAAGCCAGCTTGAAAACATCAAAAAGCAGGACTCTTAGAAAGCAAATTCGAAAAATTGTGTAAGAGAGGGGTAATTTTTTATAACACTTTAAGTACCACCATAAAAAAAGAAATTTTTGAATCGGCCAACCCTTTTTTTGCATCTATCTATCTATTTATTTTCATCCTGATTCGCCGGGATGAAAAAATTTGATAAGAATAAAAAAATGATGGAGGTAGTAAATGAGTAACGATCAAACAGCAGAAAAGTACGACTTCGGCGTCGTACGATGGTTCTCCGTAGCCGCTACAATCTATTTTGTTGTAGGCGCGCTCGTCGGAGTCATCCTGGCAGCCCAGCTAACCTGGCCTGCACTAAACCTCGATATCCCCTATATTTCATTCGGGAGATTGAGACCGCTTCACACCAACGCAGTCATCTTTGCATTCGGCGGATGTACCCTCTTTGCCTCGGCCTATTACGTCGTGCAAAGAACATGTTCGGTAAACCTCTGGAGCAACAAGCTTGCATGGTTTACCTTTATCGGATGGAATGTAGTTATCGTAAGCGCAGTTATTACGCTTCCCCTGGGAATTACGCAGGGCAAGGAGTATGCGGAACTTGAATGGCCTATCGATATACTGATAGCTGTTACCTGGCTCTGCTTTATGTTCAATTTTGTAATGACTGTCGTAAAACGGAAAGAACCTCACATCTATGTTGCAAACTGGTTCTTTATGGCCATGATGGTAATGATTACCTACCTTCATGTGGTAAACAGCCTGGTCATCCCCGTTGAACTTTTCAAATCCTACTCCATATTCTCAGGTGTTCATGACGCCATGATCCAGTGGTGGTACGGACATAATGCCGTCGGTTTCTTCCTTACGGCAGGTTTCCTTGGAATCATGTACTACTTTATTCCAAAGCAGTCAGGCCGTCCAATTTTCTCTTACAGACTTTCAGTTATCCACTTTTGGGCACTCACCTTCGGTTATGTCTGGCTCGGTGCTCACCACCTCCAGTATACGGCCCTTCCCGACTGGACGGCCACACTGGGCGCCATCATCTCCATGGCTATGATCATCCCTTCATGGGGTGGCGCAGTAAATGGAATGATGACATTGAGCGGCGCATGGGACAAGCTGAGAACAGACTACATTCTCAGGTTCCTTATCGTATCTCTTGCCTTCTACGCCATGAGTACCTTCGAAGGTCCCGTTATGTCGGTAAGGGTTGTTAACGCCCTTTCTCACTATACGGACTGGACCATCGGTCATGTTCACTCAGGCGCTCTCGGATGGGTGGTCATGGTTTCTGCCGGAGCCATCTATCATATGGTTGAACGTCTCTGGGGCAGGCAGATGTACTCTACCAAGCTCGTAAACTTCCACTTCTGGCTCCATACCATCGGTATCATTATTTACATCTGCGCCATGTGGGTTTCGGGAATCATGCAGGGTCTTATGTGGCGTGCCTATGATGAGTACGGCAACCTGGTTTACTCCTTTGCCGAGTCGGTTGCAGCCATGCACCCCTACTATGCAATGAGAACTGTTGGAGGCATTTGTGTCCTCGTAGGAGCTATTATTATGCTCTACAACATTATCATGACAATCACTAAATCCGAACCTGCCAGGTAAAAGGCAGAACCTATACTTAAGGAGGTATCTAATGGCTGCAAGCAATCAGGACGGTTTACAGCAAAAACTGGAAAAAAACGTAGGCGCATTTCTGCTCATGTGTGCCTTTGTCGTTTCCATCGGCGGAATCGTTGAGATAGTCCCGCTCTTTTATCTCAACAACGTCGTTGAAACAAAGGAACAATTTGAAGAAGTAGGCGGTGTGAGACCTTATACGCCCCTTGAACTGGCAGGAAGAGACATTTATCTCAGAGAAGGCTGCTATAACTGCCACTCACAGATGGTAAGACCTTTCCGTGATGAAAAAGAACGTTACGGTCACTTCTCTCTCGCCGTAGAATCCAAGTATGACCACCCCTTCCAGTGGGGTTCAAAAAGGACAGGGCCCGATCTTGCCAGGGTGGGGGGTAAATACTCTGACGAATGGCATGTTGCACATATGATGGATCCCAGAGCGGTCGTGCCTGAGTCGGTCATGCCGAGATATCCATGGTTGAAAGATGCAACCATTGATGGTCCCGGTATTGAAAAAAGGGTAAGCGCCATGAGGACTATCGGTGTTCCCTATACGGATGAGGATATTGCGGGAGCTGCCAAAGCTGTTGAAGGTAAAACAGAAATGGATGCTATCGTTGCTTATCTCCAGGTACTCGGCACCATGATAGAGTTCAAGGAAGGCAGGGATTACCGTGAATAGTCTCATAGGACATTTTTCAACCAACTGGTCCCGGTTGACGACAAATGACTGGATTGGCCTTTCAGCAACGGTCATTATTTTCATGCTTATGACCATTGCCTATGCATACACTTTCAGGTCTAAAAACCGTGAAAAGCTGGAAGCCCATCGTTTTATAATAATGAATGAAGATTCTTCATATAAGGAGGATAAAAATGGCTGAAAAACATGACCCATATGCAGCAAAAGACACAGGGCACGCATGGGATGAAATAAAGGAACTCGATAATCCACCTCCGAGATGGTGGATGATCGGTATGCACATAAGCTGGATCAGCGTTGTTATCTATTTTATACTCTTTCCATCCATCCCGCTTGTAGATGGTTCGACAAAGGGTATTCTGGGATGGACCCAGATCAAGCGCCTCAAAAACCAGGTTGCTGAAGTTGAAGCATTGAGAAAACCCTATAACGATAAACTGAGCGGTATGTCTGTTAATGAAATATTGAAAGACAACGAGCTTCTTGGTTTTGCCCAGGGTTCGGCCAAGGTCCTCTTTGCTGAGAACTGTGCAGGCTGTCACGGTGTCGGTGGACAGGGTGGCCCTGACTTTCCCGTACTTGCTGATGACGACTGGCTTTATGGAGGAACAGCCGATACGATTGTTGAAACAATTACCGACGGTCGTGCAGGTATTATGAATGCTCATGCATCTCTCCTTAGCAAGCAGGAGGTGGACGATGTCGTTAAATATGTAATGGGACTTTCCAGGGGTGAGGTCCATGAGCCTGGAAAAGCCGTTTTTATGGGTGAAACTGAGGGCGAAGCCGCTTGTTTCGGTTGCCACGGTGAAGATGCTAAAGGAATGCCGGAAATGGGTGCACCAAACCTGACGGACAGCATCTGGCGTTTTTCATCTGCCGAAGAGGATATTCGTCAAACCGTACTCCACGGTGTAAATGATGAAGAAGAACCCCAGACCCGTAAAGCGATTATGCCGGCTTTCGCCAAAAAGCTCGACGAAACGCAGATCAAAAAGCTTGCCGTAATGGTTCATCAGTTTGGTGGTGGAAAATAGCTGACTGCTGAAAATTAAGTCTCTTAAGGCCGGTAGCTTGCAGATAAAACTCCTGCACGGCTTCCGGCCTTTTTTTAAAGTATTTTTTACCACCAAGACACAAAGCTCACAAAGAAGAACAGAGAGAATAAAAGCCTTATTTTAAACAATTAACAGGAAAATTCTCTCTTATCGACTCCGTACTCATCCTTTCTATTGCTTTGTGACCTTTGTGACTTTGTGGTTAGTCAAATATTCATGAATCCTTTACAGGACAAGCTTATCTAATATACTATTTTAAAGGTACCCACCAGATGAAATCAGCAACGAAGGAGAGCCTCTTGGCCGACAAGGAAGATAGAGATAACCTGGAAGAAAGCTACTGGCATGTCAATCCCGGTGATGTCAAGATTCATGCAACACGAATCAAGGGCCGTTTTAGAAACTACAAATGGATGGCTGCCTCCTTCTGGCTCTTATTCTTCTTTGGCCCTTACCTCAGGTGGGACGGCAGACAGGCCGTTCTTTTCGATATTCCCAACCGCAAATTTCATATTTTCTCCATTACCGTCTGGCCCCAGGACGTGTGGATGCTCGCCCTGGTCCTTATCTTTCTCTTCCTGGCGCTTTTTGCCGTCACGGCCATTGGCGGGCGGATGTTCTGTGGTTATTTGTGTTTCCAAACCGTATGGACCGATATCTTTACGCTCGCCGAAGATTGGATTGAAGGCGCGCCCGTAAAAAGAAGAAAACTTGATGAAGCTCCCTGGACATTCACTAAAATCAGGTTAAGAACAACAAAACACCTTGTCTTTATTATCATCTCCTTACTGACAGGCGCTACTTTTTCAGCCTACTTTATGGACGCTTTCCAGCTTTGGAAAGGCTATTTCACGTTCACTCTACCGGCAGTCGGCTGGTATACCCTTCTCTTTTTCTTCATGTGTACCTACATATTCGGGGGATTTATGAGAGAGCAGGTCTGTTTCTGGCTCTGCCCTTATGCAAGGATTCAGGGAGTTATGTATGATTCAGACACAATCCTCCCCACCTATGACAAAGATCGGGGCGAACCAAGGGTGCGCCTCAAAAAAGGAGGCCACTCACCTGACGCCGGAGATTGCGTCGATTGTAACCTCTGCGTTGCCGTCTGCCCAACAGGCATTGATATCCGATACGGCCAACAGGAAGGCTGCATTACCTGCGGGCTCTGCATCGACGCCTGTGACGCCATCATGGACAAGGTTGGAAGGCCACGGGGACTCGTCAGATATGCCTCTCTCGATGAACTGGGGGGAATAATCCTGCCACCGCTCTTTAAAAGACCAAGAGTCATTGTATATTCACTCATTCTCTTCCTTGCTTTTAGCGGAATAAGCTACGGTCTGCTAACCCTGGGCGGCATGAGCATCAATGTTATTCATGAACGTCAGCCTCTTTTCGTCAAACTAAGCGACGGATCCATTCAAAATAAATATACAATGAAAATTGTTAACACAACGGACAAGGAACTCAATCTCGCCATTGAAGCAGACGGCGTGGAAGGACTGACTATGGTGGGTTCCAAAGAACCGGTAAAAATACCTGTCAGCAAGGTAAGACCTGTCATGATTCTTTTAAAAGCACCTGAAAAGTCGCTAAAAGAGCAAAATATACCCATCATCTTTAAAGTCTACGATGTGAATGACAAAACAATAAAGAGCGAGTACAAAAGCATGTTTATGAGTCCCGCAAAATAACCTGATTTGGGGAGAGAAAAATATGAAAAGTGAAAGTGCTGCAACAGAAGAAAAAGAATGGCCTGAAAAAAAATCCGCTTTTAAAAGTCCCTGGGTTCTGGGGTGGATTGCCATGGTTATCGTCATTATCACTGCCAATATGACCATGGTAGTTATTGCCTCAAAGACATCTTCAGGTCTCGTTGTTGAAGATTATTATGAAAAAGGAAAAAACTACCAGAAATCGATAGAAAAGCTGGCCCGGGAAAAAGCACTCGGCTGGAAAGCAAGCCTCGTTGTTCCAGGTAATGCAGCGGTAAACAGTCTTTCTACTTTTGTTCTCAACGCAAAAGATTCTACAGGAGCCCCCCTCCTGGCCGAAGAGGTCACCATTCATGCCTTCAGGCCATCTGATGCTGAGGCAGATTTCCAAATCCCCATGACAAGCGAAGGTGGTGGGGATTATTCAGGGAAGATCACCTTTCTCCTGCCCGGCCATTGGGATATCGTTGTAAGTCTTAAAAGGGGCAATGACGAGTTTGAAGTAGTGGAAAGGATTTTCGTTAAGAAGGCTCCCTCTGCTTAAAAAATAATATTCTCGCGCAAAGACGCAAAGATCGCAAAGAAAAAAATAATGATAACCTTTGCGCACTTGGCGGCTTTGCGAGAAAATTTAAAAGCTTCTTTTACTAATATACCAAAATTATCCTGACATGAGTTCATGCTTCCACTGCGCCCTCCCCATTCCTGCGGGTGTTCATTATTCTTCCGAAATTGGCGGCGAGACGAGACATTTTTGCTGCAACGGTTGTCTCGGCGTTTGCCGTTCCATTTTTGAAGCGGGACTCGAAGGTTTTTATGAGAGAACACCTGAGAAAGAAGCCCTCGCACCTCCCCCTGATATGCCCGATGATCTTCGTATGTACGACATGGACGATGTTGTTGCCGACTATGTCGAATCCGACGATAAGGGAAAAGAGGTCAATCTTCTCGTAGAAGGGATGCACTGCGCCGCCTGTGTCTGGCTTATCGAAAAGACTCTTGTCCGTGAAGAGGAGGTTATCTCTGCACGTGTCAACCTCTCTAACAGACGTCTCAAAATCCTCTGGACGGACAATAAACTTAAACTTTCACATATTATAAAAAAGCTCTCCCATGTGGGTTATTCCGTCGTCCCCTACGATCCACAGGCGGCGGAGGGAATGATGGCAAAAGAGAAAAGGAGCTATCTTTTTAAGATTGCATTCGCCGGATTTGCCATGATGAACCTTTTATGGACGTCGGTGGCCCTCTACAGCGGCGCCGATGAGGGAGAATTCAGAAATTTCTTCCACTGGATCGGTTTTGCCCTGGCCACCCCTACCCTTTTCTATTCAGGCCACCCTTTTATTAAGGGTGCATTAAATAGCCTGAAAAGGCTTCATCTCAACATGGATCTGCCCATCGCAATCGGCGCCCTGACTACCTATTTATACTCCACCTATATAACGATAAATAACAGTGTAAGGGGTGAAGTCTATTTCGATACGGTAGTCACCTTTATTTTTGTCATCCTCATCGGCCGGTATCTCGAAATGTCATCGAGAGACATGGCCACATCGGCAACACAGAGACTGCTCGACCTTCAGCCTAAAGTAGCAACCGTCATAAGAGAGGGAAAAGAAGAGCTTGTCCCCATCAAGGCTGTCCTCGCCGGTGATAGGGTCGTTATCAAACCGGGAGAAAAGGTTCCCGTAGACGGAATAATAGTGGAGGGTGAAAGTTCCATCGATGAATCGATGCTGACGGGAGAATCGCTCCCTGCGGGAAAGTCGCTTGGAGATAAAGTAGCTGCGGGAACGCTAAACACGACAGGCGCCCTAATAGTGGAAGTTGAAAAAACAGGGAAAGAAACCTCACTTTCGCGCATCATCGGCCTTGTGGAAAATGCCCAGATGTCAAAAGCACCTGTTCAGCGAATAACAGACCGCATCGTTCCCTGGTTTGTTGCCGTCACCATTGGCCTTGCCATTGTCACCTTTTTTTACTGGCTCGGTGACGGCAATGACAAGGCCCTTATGGCGGCCACCTCCGTCCTCATCATCACCTGCCCCTGCGCGCTGGGATTGGCAACACCCATGGCTGTTTCCGTCGCTTCCGGTGTGGCGGCAAGGAAGGGCTTGCTAATAAAAGAGGGTAAAGCCATTGAAATGTTATCCAAAACAAGTCATTTCGTCTTCGATAAAACGGGAACCATTACGGAAGGCCGCATGTCTGTTGCTAGCATTATTGATCTTGAAGGCGTGGGTGAAGAAAAAATTCTTGCCCTGGCGGCCACTCTGGAGAGAAGCTCGGAGCATACTATTGCCAGAGGAATTATTGAGGAAGCCGGAAAGCGGAACATCGATCCCTTTAAACTGCCTCTCGAAAATTTCAATAGCCGTCCCGGTTGCGGTGTCACGGGAAAAGTGGAGGGATTAAGCGTCTCTGCCGGAAGCCTTAAGTGGATGATTGAGGAAGGGCAGGCCAAGGGAAATGATATTAACGCTCAGGCAGAAAAGCTGGAGTCAAAGGGATTAACGCCAATATTGATTTCCACTGATAATAAACTGGTAGGCATTATCTCCCTTTCCGATACCTTGCGCGACGATGCGGAAGAGACTCTCAACACATTAAGAAAAAGCGTACCAGACCTTACACTGCTAAGTGGAGACAGGCAGGGTGTTGCTCATATGATTGCTGAAAAGGTGGGTGGTATGAATGTTATGGGCGAACTCCTTCCCGAAGACAAATCGCAGAAGATAGAAAAAATCCAACAGAACGGAAATATCGTCACCATGGTTGGAGACGGCGTAAATGATGCACCCTCACTCATCAGGGCCGATGTGGGCATTGCTATCGGTTCCGGCACAGACGTGTCCATCGAAAGCGCCGACATCGTTCTCATGACAAACCACTTAAAGGGTGTTCAAAAGGCCTACGAGCTTTCAAAAAATACAGTTTCTACGATCAAACAGAATATCTCCATCTCCCTTGTCTACAACCTCATTATGATTCCCCTGGCAATGATGGCCCTTGTTACCCCTGTCGTAGCCGCTATTGCCATGCCTATCAGTTCGCTGCTTGTTATTGGTAATGCGGCGCGGTTGAGGGTGTCGGTGAAAGATTAATAGCCTATTTGTTTCACGCAGAGACGCCGAGAACGCAAAGGAAACCTTAAACCCGTTTTGTCATTCCCGTGGAGACAGGAATCCAAAATATCTTCGTTGGTTCAGGTTTGTAACCTGAACCCTCTATTTTCACTCAATTACAGCTAATTCAAGCAAGCCCCCACCATTAGCAGATGAATTAATCCAATATTCAGGTTTTCCCATATACTTAATTCTAATTGATAGCATATTTATTGGGTAGTTGATAAATGTCTGGTTCCGGTTACAAACCTGAACCAACTAGGGAAAACAAGTTAATCTCACGCAAATAAGTTTATACTCTCAGAGCACAAGAGCCCTGTGGGTACAAAGAATGCAGAAAAAGACTTTAAACTATCTTGCAGATTTTTACACCAGCTTAAGGGGAACAATCTTGCTAAGCAAGCTGAAATGATTATCCAGCGAATAGAGGGAACAATTGTTTTGAATTGCATTCTGGGCAATGATGAGATCAGGAATTCCGAGGCCGTTAAGGCCCATTTTCAGGCACTTGTATTGATAGTCGGCAATGTTGTCCCAATCAATATTCAGTTCCAGTTTGTTAAGCTCATGTAACAGCTTAATGATTTTTCTCTGATTCCTGATTTTGAGGAAGGGCGTTAATTCGGTGAGGATCAAATCGTTTGTGGCTACAATATTTTCATCAATGAGGAAATCGAGTTGTTCGAGATCCTTTCCGTTTCTGAAGTATTCAATCCAGATAGAGCTATCTACCAGTACCGACACTAACGACCCCGAATGGTATCAAGGTCAATATCAAGATCGACTTTTCCCTTAAATTCTTTCAATTCAGAAACCCGGGATTTTCTGATAAGTTCTTTTAATGCGGTAATGATGACTTTTGTCTTGGTAGAAATATGAGTCACGTCCATCGCTTCTTTTAATAACTCTTCCGGTAAATCAAGTGTCGTTCTCATGATATGGCCCTCCTTTTATATGCATAATATTAGCAATCAATGCATACAAAGTCAAGTCCTGTCACCACGGTACAGGGACTCACCTGTGTCCCCCATTGTCATTCCCGAGAAGGCGGGAATCCATAAATGCTAAAAGATCGCCTCACACAAAATAGTTTATGCCCTGTCATTTAATGGGATGTCATAAATCAAATAAGTAGTTAATTAAGTATTGTATCCCCAAAGTTCCTATGCAACGAGACTCGGGGTGTCGGTTAAAGATTAAAACTGCCTTTTTAAAAAATACCCATTCTGAAAAAGAAAAGCCTGCTTAAGGGGAATGGGAAATTCATATTCAGATAAAAGTATTTATCCTGCCTTTGTGTAAAACAATTCCACCTCCAGGAATGGATATAACTATCAAAAAAAGCTGGATTTAAATCTCAAATTTCGATAATATCTTTTACCCTTGATTAGGGGAAGCAAGGCAGTCAACATGATTTTCTCAAGGCAGGAGAAAATATTCAGTCACTCCTGTTCAGGCTGATCACCCCCCCTTTAATATACTGCATCTGAAATCATTGATTAACGGCAAGGGATAAACATAATGACTGTTTCAAAAAATTGAAGTGAGGTTGTTTATATGATGAGACTAAAAAAAATATTTTTCCACCTGGCGATTGCAGGACTTGCAACCTTGGCCGGCAAAGGTTCGGTTATGGCGGCAGACATTACCGTATGCCCGTCAGGGTGCAATTACACAACGGTCCAGGCAGGGCTTAATGCCGCCCTTTCCGGTGACAGGGTTCTTGTCGGTACTCCCGGCCGCCTTTTACCGGAAGTATACAGCGCCAATATTCTTATGAAAGGCGGTGTGAGCCTCGTTAGTGAAGGTGGTGATTCACAGGTGGATTATACTGATCCCCTGGGTGGTACAGGACATACAAGGAAAGTCTTGAAACGCGCCACTTTAACCATTCTTCGGGGTAATGGAAATGATCCCGTTGTTTTATTTCCCATGACGCTTACCACACCTTCCCTGCTTGATGGTTTTATTGTTGAAAACATTGATGCAAGTGCACCTGACTGGACAGGGCTGATCCAGATTGGCGGTTCTTCGCCCACAATACAAAATAACATTGTTCGTGATAACCAGGGAGTGGCCCATAACGGGGGAATCACGACAATGGGGGAAATGTCGACAGCAATGCCGCTAATTCAAAACAACGTTATTCATTATGTGAACGGGCCGGGCATCGGTGTCCGCCAAAACAGTGCACCCACCATTATCGGAAACGATATATTCACCACACCACCGACAACAGGAGATTACTCGCCGGGCATCGGCTTAATGGATGATGCTCGTCCCACCATATTAAATAACAGGATTTTCAGAAGCGGCCGGGCCGGTATCGGTTCACTTGTATATGGCGTCCGCAATTCAGGCTTTCCCATCGTCATCAAGGGTAATACCATTTATGATAATGCACCCATTGCCGGCATTCGCATTACCGGCCAGTCGGGGTCGACAGGTGTCGATATTCAGATCGGTGGGCCCAATGCAGCCGACAGTAACGAATTTTATAACAACAGGGCCGGCGTCTATCTTGATCATCAGGACCCTCATGGCCGCATGGGCTCTGCGCTCATTGAAAATAACAGTTTCCACGACAACGGTATTGCAGTCTATGCCAAAAACACCCTTGCTGTTACCATAAAGAACAACACTATGAATAACCAGTTTTTCGGCTGTGCCGTACGTGCCGGTGAAAACGATGAAGTTATTGTCCGTAATAATATTATGGATAATAACGCAAATTGCGGATTCACACTTTTCCAGTCTTCCATAGCGGTGAACCTGATCATTGAAAACAACCACATATCCAATAACGGTTTTGCCGGAATTCGCCTCGATAATACAGGTACGACAGGAGTGGTCAGGGGCAACCGGATTACACAGAATGCACGTGCCGGTATTGTTATCACAAGCGAAATGACCCTTGAGATTATGGACAACGAAATTGACCATAATATCCGCGGGGGAATACACACGGGGCTTGATTTAAATAACGGTGGAGGTTTTATCGGAATTCCCGGTCAACTCCATTTAACAGTGAGAGGCAACAAAGTTCATAACAACGGGCAGGCGCCTATGGGCGGCGGCATAGATGTTCGTCATGCTTCCGGAACCATTGAAAATAACCTTGTTTACAAAAACAGTATGGGCGGAATCCGCTTTGGCGACTGGATCGGGGCAATCAATCATAATACGGTTGTCGGCAATGGGATGAGCGGTATGGGGGGAGGGATTATTTTCGACGATCTCCATGGCGCTGTCGGCGAGGTACCTCCACAAGGCAGCCCGACGGAAGCGATTCCGATTATTAACAACATTATTGCCGATAATACCAATGCAGGCATTAATGCGGGCACACGCTATTCGGGAGGAGGAACTTGCTATATGTGGGCAGGTTTTCGCCAATATAACCTCCTTTCCGGCAATAACGGCGCGGCAGTCTCATGCCCCGGGTTCTCACCATGGTGCAAACGCCCTCAACTTGCCATGTGCAATGAAAATACAGGTGAGATTTTTGCCTCGCCCACCTTCGTTGATGGAGCCAATGATGATTATCGTCTCCAGGATCTTTCCCCCGCTGTTGATTCAGGTGATCCAGCCTTCCCCGATGATGCGGCATTACCGCCGGGCGTGGGCACGCCGGCTGTCGATATGGGCGCCTATGGCGGACAGTACGGCATTAACTGGTAATGCATAATTGAAAGGAATAATAATTATGAAGAAAAAGCTGAACATAACATTTTTGCTGATTGCTTTCCTTACATTGGCTTTGCCTGCTCAAGCCCTTACCCCTGTGCAGGTAACATCCAACAATACTGCAGATGAAGCGCCGCAAATTTATGGAGATCACATTGTATGGCAGGGTTTTGTCAACAATAACCGGGAAATATTTCACTACAACATATCAACGGGCATTACAACGCAGATTACCAATAATTCAACCGATGATATTTCACCGCAGACCGATGGAAACTATATTACCTGGCTGGGAGACGGTTTTAAGGGGATACTGAAATATTATGACCTGAAAACAGGCATAACGGCGGAGATTCCAAATACATTGCAATCCCATATTAATTCGGCGCCCCGAATTGCAAATGGCTATATTACGTGGATGGAAAATACAGTCGGCCTGAACGTCAACGGCGGTGAAATTTATCTCTTTCACATTGCCGCCGGCATTGTATCGAATATTTCCGGGGACCCTAATCCCGGCGGCTGCCTTTGGGATAACGCTTCCCCGAGGATTAACAGCGATATGGTAGGCTGGAACCGGACCTGCAGCGAGGGAAGCAGTAATACAGCGAACGACCTGACTACGTATATGATCTATAACATTGGGACGGCAACCGTTGAAGCTGCGCCCCATAACTTTACCTGGCCCGATAGCCGCCAGCGCAGCGGCAGTCTGAGCGTATATCTTAAATATGACGGCGCTGACAGGGAAGTTTTTCTTACCAGGAATAACCTCATATCCCTGCAGGTGACCGATAATATGGTCGATGATTATTCTCCCGGCATTAGCGGCAATACTATTGTTTGGGTAAGCGGTTCGGGTCAATCTGCTGAAATTTTTATTGCCTCCGATCCGGATCAGGATGGTGACGGGATTAGTGACTCTTTTGATAATTGCCCTGCCATTGCCAACCCCGACCAGGGTGATGATGATAATGACGGCATCGGTAATGCCTGTGATAGTGATCCTGATATAGATGGTGACGGCGTGGATAATGGCGCCGACCTTTGTGCTGAAACGCCTCAAGGTGAGATAGTTGATCCCGGCAGTGGCTGCTCCATAGCACAACTCGTCCCCTGTGAAGGGCCTGTGGGAACAACAGCACCCTGGAAGAACCACGGCAAGTATGTTTCAGGGGTTGCAAAAACGGCAAAAAACTTTGTGGAACTCGCTTTGATCACAGAATCTGAAAAGGGTGCAATTGTGTCGGCGGCGGCAAGTTCAAGCTGCGGTAATTAGCATTACTCTTATTTAAGGGAGGAATCCCCTAGACATAATGTTCGGGGGCAGGATTTAATTCTGCCCCCTTATTTTTTATTTCACGGAAAAACAAAAAAATTTAAAAAAACATTACTGTGTGATACATCCCTGTACTCTGTACCATCCTGTCCACTCTAAAAAAATCTTTTTTTCCGACAGGATCAACAGGATTTACGGGATTAAAATAATTATCAATTTTCCACTATCAATTATCAATTGCCTTCTTTCTCTACGCCCCCGCGCCTCTGTGCGAAACCCGTCACAGAAAGTTCCTTGACACACAACATCCAGTGGTATACATTTATCACGCTACGATATAAAGTAGAAAGTCAAACACAGCCTTTTGGGGAAGGCCTTTTTAAATAAGGGGTGGATATTGAATACTAAACTAACGGGTGGTACATCATTGATAAGGAAGGGACAGAAAGCCTGTTGAGGCGACTGTCCCTTTTTTTGTGGAAGGAAAGAAAACTCTCCCTCTTAAGACTTGGTGCCCTGTGGGTATAAGTGGGAATTGGAGGGATTATGAAAGCTTTAATCATTTCGAATTTGATCTTGATAATCAACAGAAGTTAAGGAATTTATGAAAAGATTATTCATAATTAGTCTGGTTGTTTATATGGCAACTCTTCTTGCCGCTTCCAGTTCCAATGCTAACGGCTTCTCTTTTTACCAGAAAATTGCCGTTGAAAAAGATAACAGTCTCATCTTTGAAATGGTTGATCAGAGCAAGCTGCCCCGGTCACAGCAGTTGCTGCTAAGCTGTAACCGTTACAGTAAACCCACATGCGTAGATACGATCCTGGAGACCCTCGAAGAGGAACTTTCATCGATGAAAACACCTGCCCTTATGGGCTGGAAGCATTTTCTATTGGGGCGAGTCTATTTTGAGAACCATGATTTCGAAAATTCTTTGACTTCCTTTACCAAAGCGCTTGAATTTGTGAAAGAGGACCGCATGAAGGCCGCGATCTTTCACCATATCCTCATTAATCATCTCATACTCAGGGATATTAAAAGTTCTTTGAAAACATTAAAAACCATTCAAACCCTTTTCCCTGATTACAACCACTACGACCAGACCTTTTACACCTATCCATACAGCCTGTGCGAACCGGCATGGGAGAATTGCACAGAGCTTATGTCTGTGAGCAGAATTTCCAAAGCGCAGCCTCTCCTTAAAGAAATAGAAAGCTATCAGGCAAAGCTGAAAACCACCAAAGCGCATAGCGATGAATACATCGTTACTTCAACAGAACTTGGAAAGCGATATGAAAAAATCTGCCCTTTAAACAGCATGTTTAACAGGGTTTGTCCTGATGCCCTGGATATCTACAAGGCCATCTATAAAGAGTATGGAAACCATGAAAAGGCAGATTATGCCTACCTTAAGATCCAGATGTCAAAATTCGCTTATGAATATGAAGGTGACGAGATAGCAAGAAGCCAGCATATTGTTAAATATTACGGGGATTTCCTCAAGCATTATCCCAAATCGCCTCTCGCTGGTAAAATACGTAAAGAGTATGAAAGAGCGATAAAGGTTTTGGGAAAAGCTGATTGAAGGGATATCGGGGGTAAATCTCTTGAGAAAATGGAAGGTTTTATTTAAGAAGTAAAGGGAGCGTAATGTAAAGGGTTACTGTCCCCAATAACTTTAGGAGGGATAATTAAGTATTGTATCCCCAGAATTTGTATTAAATACATTGGATGTTTAAATACATGGTTATAGATAAAGTTGTTATAAAAAATTTCAAAGGGTTCCAGAACAAATTCGGAAAAAGGGGACGGTTCGGTTAAATATTACCTGTTTAAAAAATACTTAAATTATAAGTCTTTTTGAGAGATTACAACCCATGCCTTCATTAAAAAAACTGGATGATTTATTAACTCAAAGCACAAAGTTACTTGACGAAGCTGTCTCCCAGATCAGGGATATCCCTTTTGAACCGGCTATGGAACAAATCAAAAAAATCGGTATGGCTTTGAGCTATATTGCTGAACTTCAGCATGCCATTTACAAAACAGAGCCCTCTCTTACACCTGATTTTCTAAAAGAACCATCCCCTTATCCCGGTGAAAATAAAAAGTTTGGTAATATTCTTATTGAAGCAAATAAACTATGCGATGAGGGTGACTTCAACGAAGCCATTGAGTTGTTTGAAAATTATATGTTGAGCGAGCCACCGGAGCTATTCATTACTATGGCCAGAAATCAGATAGAGGGAATTCGGAAAGGACTTAAGTAAACAAAGTCATATCAATTACAGGTACAAATAATGAAAGAAGTAAGTAAAAGAAATATAATCGAAAGAAATTCTGTATTTCGAATAATTGCCACTCTAATAATATTCCTCTTTTTAAATAGTTGTGCAATCACAATACCCGAAAAAGTTGATTTTACAAAGTATAGCGAAATTAATCCAATCAAAGTGACAATCGAAGAAATTGAAAAAGATGAAACCGAGCAATTCAGGATTTCGATAAAAGAAAAGTTTCACAATCGTTCATCCGTTATAGAAGGACAAATTTGTGGACATATGATGCTTGGGACAATATTTACCTTAGGAATTCTACCCACACCATGTGATGTAAAATATTATTCTTCCTATCAAATTGTTGATACGACAGACGACCAAGTTCTTGAAATTGAGTATGTTGACAAAGCAACTTCATTAGCAGCAATATGGGGCATTCCAATGCGGTTATCCGAAAAATGGGCAAGCCGGTATGATTACGACAGGTACTACGATAACGTTGTTGAAAAAATTTACAGGGAAATAAAAAGAGAAAGAGACTAAAGGGGTCGAGAGACTAAAGAATAATAAGGGTCGCCCATTAGAAGTACCCCTGTCAATGGCAAAACGCATCTATTAGCAAGGAAAAAGTTTTTTTCTTGCTGCCTTTTCATAGAGTTAACAATATATTTACCATTCCCGTAGTTTCATTAA
>JAOUBX010000022.1 GCA_029860075.1 Deltaproteobacteria bacterium
TATCAAAGAAGAATATCCTGGGAAAGCCAGGAGGAAAGATTCAATTACCACTTTTATTGACTCAATCCTCAATAAAAAGATTGAACCCATGGTAACGGATACAGACGTTTTTAACGTAATGTCCATCTGTTATGCTGCTGAAAAGTCAATAACAACAAATGAAACTACGCAAGTAGAATATATATAACTAAATATTAAGGAGCAATTCGTTGAGAGAAATACCTTTTGGCAGACCAATAATCAATGATGAAGAAAAAAATGCTGTTTTAAATGTAATGTCCGGGAATATTTTGGTGCATGGCCCCAAAGCAAAAGAATTTGAGCAATCTTTTGCAGATTACACGCTGGCCCCACACGCCGTTTCTGTTTCGTCCTGCACAGCAGCTTTACACCTGTCATATTTTACCTATGGAATCGAAAAAGGAGATGAAGTTATCGTCCCCGCTGAAACTCATGTTGCAACAGCCCATGCGGTCGAACTGGCAGGTGCCAAACCGATCTTTGTTGATGCCGAATTAAGTACCGGCAATATCGACATAGATCAAATAGAGGAAAACATCTCTGAGAAAACAAAGGCCATATCAATTGTTCATTTCTTGGGAATGCCTGTCGATATGGAGCGCCTCATGAAGATTGCCGATAAGTATGACCTTAAGGTTATAGAGGATTGTGCACTGGCAATTGGAAGTAAGATAGAAGGAAAGCATGTCGGTTTATTTGGTGATACTGGAAGTTATTCCTTCTACCCGGTAAAACATATGACAACGGCTGAAGGTGGTATGTTAATTACGAAGCATGCAGATATTGCAGAGAGGTTAACTCGTGAAAAAGCCTTTGGCGTTGATCGAACCGTTGGTGAAAGAAAGATTCCAGGCATCTATGATGTTAACATGCTGGGCTATAATTACCGCATGAATGAAATTGAAGCGGCAATTGGCATAGAACAGATAAAAAAGCTGGATGGTTTTATTTCAAAGCGAAAAGAGAATTATGAGTATTTAGAAACAGCACTAAAAGAGGTTTCAGAAATCGAACTACTTCAATCGAGCTATGGCAAATTCCAAAGTAGCTACTATTGTCTTTCAATTATACTAAATGACTCACTCTCTGCAAAAAGATATGAGATCGTTGAATTTTTAAAAAAGATAGGTATTGGAACAAGCATTTACTATCCAAGACCTGTTCCACATTTTACATATTATAAGCAAAAGTATAATTTTAGTGAGAATAGTTTCCCTTGTGCAAGCAAAATAAGTTATAATTCTATCGCCTTGCCGGTTGGGCCACATTTAAACAATGAAGATATGGCTTATATCGCACAAAACATAAAAAATGCAATTACTCAGTTTAAGTAAAGATGAAGGAGATAGGAGTGAACAACGATTTAAAAGGTAAAAAGGTCGCCATCGTTGGTGGGGCAGGCTTTATAGGACATAACCTGGCTTTAACTCTTAAAGACCAAGGTGCAGAGGTGTTTGTTATTGATGGGCTTTCTGTTAATAATTTGCTTTATCTTCATTCTACTGACCAGGAAATTCCAGGCAATAGAGAATTATATATCAACATGATTAACAATAGATTGGAATTGCTTCAAAAAGCAGAGATTCCACTTCATGTTGAAGATGCAAGAAATTACAATGAATTGTCGCATGAATTATCAAAAATTAAACCCCACGTTATTATTCTTTTGGCTGCAGTCTCACATGCCAATCGCTCCAATAAAAATCCTTTTGATACATTTGATCACAGTTTAAGAACTCTGGAAAATGCACTTGATTATGCACGGGGGAATGTAGATCGTTTTATTTATTTTTCATCAAGTATGGTTTATGGTAACTTCCCATCAGAAGGCGTAACAGAAGATACACCCTGTAAGCCAATGGGAATATATGGTAATCTAAAATGGTCTGGTGAGCAAATGGTCAGGGCCTATAATGAAGTTTTTGATCTCCCGTATACGATTGTCAGGCCATCAGCACTGTATGGAGAACGTTGTATCAGTCGGAGAGTTGGGCAGATTTTTATAGAAAATGCGCTTAAAGGAGATGATATCACTGTTACTGGAGATGGAAATGATCACCTGGATTTTACTTATATAAAAGATCTGGCAATGGGTGTGGGTAAAATCATTAAGAGCGAGAATGCAGTAAATGAGACCTTTAATCTTACTTATGGAGAATCGCGCTCAATTGGAGACATGGCACAGATCATTAAGGAACATTTCTCGGGTATTAAAATTAACTATGTGCCCAAAGACAAGCTAACCCCGGATAGAGGGACTTTATTAGTTAATAAGGCTAAGCGTCTGATAGGTTACGACCCAAAGCATCCTCTTGAAGAGGGATATGTTGAGTATATTAATTGGTACAAATCAGCCTGGGAAAAGTTAAATTCCTGAATTCTTCGCATTTTTTATCCCTAATATTATATGCAAATAACCGACCACATCAAAAAAGACGGATGGCTATCCGGACTTATTGGTAAAGACAGCTTTCAATTTATTGTAGATGAATCATTGCAAAATCATGGAGAAGATTTTGTCCAAAATTTTCATTCGCAATTTACAATGGAAAAGTTTTTTGTTTATTCGAAGATTGGAACAAATCGGTTATTAGATAGCTCCTTGTTAGAAGAAACAGGATTTAGATTGATTGATACAAACGTTAGATTAAACAAGTTTTCAAAAATTCAGGTAAGACAAGAGTTGCATCCTGATTTTGAGATAAGGTTTACAAAACAAGGGGATAAAAAAGAGGTTGTTCGTTTAGCACAGAAGAATTTCAGGTTTTCACGTTTTCATTTGGACCCTTCAATTAATAATAATATTGCCGATAATATCAAAGGTAAATGGGTAGAAAATTATTACAAGGGCGAACGTGGAGACCATATGGTTGTCGCTTTGTCTGGTGGGCAGATTGTGGGATTTGCACAATTAATTAAAAAAAAATCTTTGCTTATCATTGATTTAATTGCGGTGGATTCCAGCTATAGGGGAAAAGGAATTGCCAGCAGCATGATTGCATTTGCTGAATCTCAAATCAATTGCACTGAAACACTTGTTGGAACCCAGGTCAGCAATATTCCATCAATGAGGCTATATGAAAGTCTAGGGTTTAAAACAGACAGCTCCGACTATGTATTTCATTTTCATCGCTAACTGAAGGAATTAAATGAAAATAGCTGATTTTAATACAGATGAAGAGATCCTGGTTATCGCTGAAATAGGCAATAACCATGAAGGCAGTTATTCTCTGGCAGAAGAGATGATTGGCCTGGCTGCCGAGGCTGGTGCCGGTGCAGTTAAGTTCCAGACCATAGTGCCTGAAAAGCTGGTATCTCTTCAACAAAAAGAAAGAATTGCACAGCTTAAACGTTTTCAGCTTAGCTATCAGGACTTTGAAAGATTAAGTGAAGTAGCAAAACAGGAAAATATTATTTTTTTGTCAACCCCTTTTGATATTGAAAGTGCACGCTTTCTGGAACCACTTGTAGTTGCCTATAAAATTGGCTCAGGAGATAACAACTTTTATCCCTTAATCGATGTAATAGCTCGCACAGGTAAACCAGTAATTATGTCTTCCGGTTTGATGGATTTAGAGGAAGTAAAAAAGTCAGTTGATTTTATCTCTCAAATTTGGAATAAAAATGCAATTGATCAGGAAATGGCAGTTTTACAATGCGTAACATCCTACCCTTCCCCACCCAATGAAGTAAATTTATTAACTATAAGGGAACTGCAGCGTTTAAATGTAACGGCAGGATATTCCGATCATACTCTTGGAATAGAAGCAGCCCTTTTATCTACTGCATTAGGTGCCAGGATAATTGAAAAGCATTTTACTATAGATAAGAATTATTCTGATTTTCGCGACCACCAACTGTCGGCTGATCCAGCTGAACTTACCCAATTAGTAGAACGTATAAAAGAAGCTTCCATCTTACTAGGCAGATCAAATAAAAATGTACAGGAATCGGAATCATCTCTTTCTATAGCTGCAAGACGCTCCCTTGTTGCTGCACAGGATCTGGAGAAAAACTGCACAATAACCTGGGAAAACCTTTCCTGGGTTAGGCCAGGTGGCGGCATAGCACCTGGCAATGAAGAAATGATTCTTGGCAAAAAATTAAAAACTGCTTTAAAGGCCGGAGAGATGATTCTCCCGGACAATGTGGCGTAGTCATGTGTGGCATTGCTGGCTATATCGGTAACAGATTAATTCATCAATCTACTATAAGCCATACCCTGGATTTGATGAAAAACCGGGGCCCGGATTTTCAGGATGCTCTACATATAAACCAGGGTGAAACCAATATTCATTTATTGCATTCCAGGTTGAGTATTATCGACCTGAAAGAACGGGCAAATCAACCTTTTACTCTTGAAAATTGCACATTGATTTTTAACGGTGAAATCTATAACTACTTGGAACTTAGAGCTAATTTAAACAAAGAAGGTATCACTTGCAAAACTGAATCCGACACTGAAGTTTTACTTAAATATTATTTGTTATATGGTGAAGATTGTGTTAATTACTTTGAAGGAATGTGGAGCTTTGCCATTTATGATAAAAATAGAAGAAAGCTTTTTTTATCAAGAGACAGGTTTGCAGAAAAACCACTCTACTATTATCAGGCGGATGGTGGATTCTACTTTGGCTCGGAAATCAAATTTATCAGATCTCTTCTTGACAAAGCTCTGACCGTTAACAAAAAACATCTATTAAGATATCTGGTTCAGGGCTATAAATCACTTTATAAGACAGAAGAAACATTTTTTAATGAAATTAGTGAGGTAAAATATGCCAGCAACCTTACAATCAATCCCAACCTGGAAGTAAACCATTATCGTTACTGGCAGCCTGTCAGTAAAATTGATGCCAATATGTCACTGGATGATGCCATTGAGGGGGCACGACATCATCTTTTGGAAAGTGTTCGCCTTCGTTTAAGGTCAGATGTACCATTAGCCTTTTGTTTAAGCGGAGGGGTCGATTCTGCATCTATTGCGTCTATCGCAGCTAAGGAATTTAATTATGATGTCTCCGTCTTCTCCATTATCGATAAAGACGAGCGCTACAACGAATACGATAATATCAAGGCAACTATAGATGATATCAAGTGTCAAAGTACACTGGTAGAGCTATCCTACAATAATGTATTGCCAAGGCTCAGAAAGCTCATTGAATATCATGATGTACCTGTTGCCACAACTACTTACTTTGTTCATTCTCTGCTATCGGAACAGATTTCCAAAAGAGGTTATCGTGTTGCTTTCTCAGGCACCTCTGCCGATGAACTCTTTACGGGTTACTATGATCACTTCCTGCTTCATTTGAATGCAGTCAGCAGTGAGACCAGTTACTCTCAATATCTGAATGACTGGAAAAAGAACCTACTACCCTTCGTTCGAAATCCAATCTTAAGAAATCCCGATTTATACAGTGAATCGCCAGACTACAGGGAACATGTCTATGATAACAGTCAGGAGTTTACAGACTTTCTGGAAGTACCTTTTGAAGAAAAGTTCAGGGAAGATTTTTTTACGGATAACCTTTTAAGAAACCGGATGATGAATGAACTTTTCCATGAAGCAACTCCATTGATTTTGCACGAAGATGATTTGAACTCCATGTTTTATTCCATAGAAAACAGAAGCCCATACCTGGACAGTAGGCTATTTGAGTTCGCAAATTCTATTCCTGATAAACATCTGATTCGTAATGGATATGGCAAATATGTCCTGAGAGAATCAATGAAAGGAATATTAAACGACACAGTCAGACTGGATAGACGTAAAAAAGGCTTTAATGCATCGATCAACTCTCTTTTTGACTTTTCAAATCAAGAAACAATGGATTACCTTTTGAAACCGGACTCTCCCATATTTGAACTAATTAACAGAAAAAAAGTATCAGATTTATTTAACTTGAATCCAGCGCCCAATCATTACAGCAAATTCTTATTCAGTTTTATTAATGCAAAGATATTCCTGGAGCAGAACCTGTGAAATATTGTGAAAAACTTCTTCTTCCTGATACACGTCCTGGTGTTATTATTGACAAGGATGGGATCAGTAACGTTTACAAAACAAGTATTGAGAAAAAAGATATCGACTGGAATAACCGCGAGAGCAGTTTTCAAAAAGTAGTAGAACGTGCAAAGTCTCTCAGCCGTGGTTATGATTGCTTAATTCCTGTTAGCGGAGGGAAAGACAGTACATGGCAGGTTGTAAAATGCCTTGAGTATGGTCTCAATCCCTTAGCGGTGACCTGGAAAACACCTGCCCGTACTGAGCTCGGTCAAAAAAACCTTGATAATCTCATATCTCTCGGTGTTGACCACATTGATTATCAGATCAATCCAAAGGTAGAATCAAAGTTCATGCTACAGGCCCTGGAACGGTTCGGTTCCACAGCAATTCCAATGCACATGGCCCTTTTCAATATTCCCCTTAAAATAGCTGTCAGATTTGAGATTCCCCTGGTTGTATGGGGAGAAAACTCTGCCTTTGAATACTGTGGTTCAGATGATAAAGAAAAGGGATTTAAACTTGATCGTAACTGGCTGAAGAAATATGGAGTAACGCATGGCACTACTGCCCGGGACTGGGTATCGGAAAGCCTGTCTGAAAAAGAATTGACCCCCTATTTTGGGCCAGGAGATGGAGCTCTGGAACAGGCACAGGTAATGGCGGTTTTCCTCGGTTATTATTTCCCCTGGGATGTTGAAAACAGTCTTAAAATAGCAAAGGAGCATGGATTTACGCAACGTAAAGAAGGTCCCAGGACAGGGTACTATAATTATGCAGATATTGATGATGACTTTATATCAATCCACCACTGGTTAAAATGGTATAAGTTTGGATTTACAAGGTTATGGGACAACCTCTCCCTGGAAATTAAGAATGGGCGGATGACACGTGAAGAAGGAATAAAAATCATTAAAGAGCGTGGAGATGAAACACCTCATGAGGATATAAAAAAATTCTGTTCATTTGTTGGCATAAGCAAAGCTCAGTTTTTTGAAATATGTGAAAAGTTCAGAAACAGGGAAATATGGTTTAACGACAAAGGGACATGGAAAATAAAAGACTTCCTGATCCCTGATTGGGAGTGGAAAAATGAAATTTAAAGAGATAAGCCCTCCACGTGAATTTGAAGCTGGATTTGACATTAAACGTACAATCAAGGACTGCGGAAGAATCGAGCTCTCTCCCAATGAACAAGTGACATTTATTACCGATTCAGGGAAAGAATATGACCTGACACGAAAAAATTTTGGTTTTTATGCAACACCATCTCTTAACAGGAGGCTCAAACAATTTGACCTACGTGCTGTGCTCGTAAAAAACAGACTGGATCAGTTCTTTATTCTTCTTGTAGAAAAAGAGAAGGAAAACCTCTTTGATAAATATATGGAAGAAGAAAAGATGGAACTGGTTACATGGATGGATACGACAGAAGCATTATCTAATTTGGATAATGCTTTGGGTACATGCACATCTGTAAACAACTTAACTCAAACAGAGCAATGTCCCATATGTAGCGGCAACTCACTTGAAAAGGTTTTCACCTATACTTCCCCACCTGATGGTGAAATCTCTTTTCCCTTTAGTAAGGATCATACCTATTATAGGGAATATCTGCAATGTACCTGTTGTCAGCATTATATTTCTTCCAGCAGCATAGATCTCTCCACTCTTTATTCGGGTGATTATGTCGCTTCCAACTACAGTGACATAGATGGTATTCATAAAACCTTTGAAAGGATAATCTCTCTTGACCCATCTCAATCGGATAATGTAGGAAGGATGGCAAGCATTAATGACTTTTCAGAAAAACATTTTGGGACTGACTTTCAAGGCCGGACACTACTTGATGTTGGTTCCGGTTTAGGGGTTTTCCCTTTCGGAATGAAGCGGTCAGGATGGAAGTGTACCGCTATCGACCCTGATCATAATGCAGTAGAACACCTTGAGCAGTTTATTGGTGTAAAGGCAGCTAAAGGAGATTTTTTAACGATATCAGATCTTGATACTTTTGATGTAATTACTTTTAATAAAGTGCTGGAGCATGTCAATGATCCTATTGAAATGTTGAAAAAAAGCCGGGATTATCTTAAAGAGGGTGGCTTTGTTTACGTTGAAGTTCCCGATGGAGAAATGGCAGCACTTGAAGGCCAGTCCAGGGAGGAATTTTTTATTGACCACCTGCATGTTTTTAGCTTTTCATCAATAACGATCCTTGCACAAAAATCAGGTTTTACGCCCGTTCTCGTTGAAAGGGTGCAGGAACCAAGTACCAAATATACATTGCGCACTTTCTTAAGGCCAACCGCAATGTAAACAGGAGATATTATGAGAGATTACGAAAAAGCGGTTGCTGACTGTTATTCCACTTGGGGGAAAACATACTATGATGAGTATTATGGAGAAAAAGCACCCTATCCCCAGGTACATACGGAGTTACTTAGGTCATTGTTAAAGGCGGTTGGTGCTAAAAATTTATTAGATGCCGGCTGTGGCCCAGCTTCATTCCTTCGTGACATACTTAATGAAGGAATAGACCTTTATGGTTTTGATCTGACACCAGAGATGGTAGAAGAGGCAAAGCGCATTTTTTCCGAGAATGACCTTCCAGAGAACAACATCTGGCATGGGAGTGTTCTGGACAAGGAAGCTTTTGCTTTGCCCGGCAAAGATCTTGGAGCCTTTGATGCGGTTATCTGTTCCGGTGTCATGCCACACATTAGTGAAGAGGATGAAGATCATGTAATCTGCAATCTAAAGTCAGCCGTTAAACCTGGTGGATTAGTTGCACTTGAAGCACGAAATCAATTTTTTTCCCTTTTTTCCTTGAATAGGTACTCCTATGACTTTTTTCGAAATGAATTAATCCGGGCAGATGAGCTCCTGCAACAAGGAAGAGAATATAATAACGAAATCACAGAATCTCTTGAAGCGATGAAAGAACAGTTTCGTATGGATTTCCCCCCTGTCAGAAAGGGAAAAGAATCTGAGCCGGGGTATGATGAAGTTCTGTCTCGGGTACATAATCCATTAATTCTGAAAGAGAAGTTTGAGCAAATGGGATTTACAGAGGTTAATTTAAAATTTTACCATTTTCACCCACTGCCACCTGTATTCAGCAAGCAACTCCCCGATTTCTTTGTTAAACAGGGCGTTACCATGGAAAATCCTGATGACTGGCGAGGTTTTTTTATGGCTTCAGCTTTTTTTGTTATAGGAAAAGGTTGAAAATATCTCTGGGGAAAAGAGGGAAGAGCTAAAAGATTCTATGAAAGATATATTCCGCCGCCTTCTGACAGCATTATGGCTCCGTCCTGAACGGGCATTATGGGATGCCCATGAGCTTTTCATTGTTAGAGAATTCTTGGGTAATAATTTTGCTCAACCGAGTTTAGAGTATGGTTGTACTGATGGAGTACCAACATTTATTATGTTAGGTGGAGAATTTGAACTATCCTTTGACGATTATCAGGAAGTGGCCTGGGATAGAAATGCTTACAAAGATCACTCCATGCTGGAGAGTGATTATTTTAATAACTTTAATCCCGACCAAGAGAAAGAATCAAGAATTCGTACTTTTCCAACAAGCTACTTTGAATGTGGCATTTCCTGGAAAGAGGCACATATAAAGAAATCGGAAAGATTGTCTATCTATAAAAGACTAGTCTGCAATGATCTTGGTGCGCCTCTTGATATGTTAGATGATAATTATTTCGCTACGATTTTTGCTCCCAACTTATTCTGGCTTGAGGAGGATAAGCTTGAGAGTACCATTGTGGAATTAAAAAGGGTATTACAGCCTGAGGGAAGGATTATCACTATTTTTCCTGATGCTTCCCAGCAAAACCATCTTTTTCATCGTTTTGCCGAAGTCTCTGATACACAATGGATAAATGATCTTGACAGAGGCATCCATATAAATTTAACACATCACGCACGTGAGTTAGATGAGTGGGAAAAGTACTTTTCTCAGAAAAAAATGCGCATATCCAGGCACGAGCGCTTTATCCCCTCACTGGTGAGTGAAGTCTATCAGATCGGTTTTCGTCCCATGTTTCCCGTTTTTATGAATATGTACGAAAAATTACGTACTTATTCCGAAGATGAGTGGATGGACCTTAAAAAGCACTGGATTGAAACAGCGTACCACTTTTTTAGCCCAATGTGTGATACGGAATGGATGGAGATGGAAAACGTGTGGCACATTTTTGAGCTTCAACCATCCCGGCATAGCCTGGCATAGATTGAATAATTTTATATGTACGCAATAAACAGGGAAAAACGTTATATTGAATGGAACTGAAGAATAAAAAACTAAGTGTAACTGAAATTCTGCGACGCCTGCTAGTCCCGTTATGGCTTAGACCAGAGAGCGCCATGTGGTATGCTCACATGTTGTATATGGCACGTGAATTTCTGGGAACGGATATTGAAAAACCAAGCCTCGAATTTGGCTGTATGGACGGTGTTAATACGGTTGTACTTTTGGGAGGCGAATTTAATGAAACATTTGATGTATATCGTGAGGTATCGTGGAGTAGGGATTCACACAAACAGTCAACTCTAAAAGATGATTATTTTAACACTGTCAATAAATCGGTCGAGTTAGTTGATATTAAAAAACCTCCAACAACGCGTTTTGACTTTGGCGTAGACTGGAAGGATGCACATTTAGTAAAGTCTGAAAGAATGAGTGTCTTTAATAAACTGATAAAAATTAATACAAAAAAGCCACAGACAAAGCTGGAAAGTAAAAGTATAAGAACCATCTGGGCGCCGAATATTTACTGGACTGAAGACATGACTGCAACCTTAGCTGAACTACATAGAATCCTACACCCTGAGGGTCGCATTATCACTATTGCTCCAGATAAAAAACAACTGGAATTTATGTTTTACCGTTTTGCTGATAAGTCAACCAGTTCCTGGCTAAAAAATCTGGACCGTGGCCGGTATGAAAATGCATCACGCCATGCCCGGATTTTATCAGAGTGGGAAAAGGTTTTTGGAGAAGGAGGGTTAAGGATTACCAGGCATGAGCAATTCATACCTGCAATCGTGGCCAAGGTATATGATATTGGCTTTCGCCCTATGTTTCCAGTTTTCATGAATATGTATGAAAAATTACTTACTCATTCAGATGAGGAGCTACTAGATCTCAAGAAACACTGGATTGAAACGGCTTTTCACTTTTTTTCCCCCCTCTGTGATACCGGGTGGATGGAAAACATGAAAATGGAGAATGGTTGGCACATATTTGAATTAAAACTGAAGTCAAAGGGATTTTCATGTCAAGAATAGCAGGTTTTTATTGTAAAGATAGCAGATATAGCAGTTCCATGATGACATCAAAGATGCTTCAAGCTATAAACACCTTTCCAGAATCGTCATTGCTTACGGATTCGATGGAATACGGTGAAGTTGGCTGGCTAGGGACTTCTGAAACAAAGTTACAGAGGACAGGAAGTGTTATTGCAGTTATGGATGGACATATATTCAATCGTGATGATCTGGGTGATGAGACAAGTGACGTCGCTTTGCTTATTACACTTTATCAAAAGTATGGTTTTGAAGGTGCAGTACAGCAACTAAACGGTGACTTTGCCATTTCTCTTTATGATAAATCTTCTGACACATTCTGGATGGCGCGTGATCGCTTTGGGATAAAGCCACTTTATTTTATTGACAAACCCAATTTTTTGGCATGTTCTTCCCGTTTAAAAGCATTCTCTGTGCTACCCCAAGTCAGTCTGGAACCACGACCTGATTTTGTTGGAAGATTCGCGGGTTCACATTATCGCTATTTCGATAATGATTCTGACAAATCTCCTTTCAAAGGTATTTCTCAACTTGAAGCTGCCCATATACTGTGCTGCAAAAAAGGTAAAACAACAATATCTCGGTATTGGCAATTAAATGACGAGCCCGATTGGACAGGCTCAGTAGAGGAGCTTGCGCATAAATATCGCGACCTCCTCCTTGATTCTGTTTCCCGTCGAATAAAAGTTGTTAATAATCCTGCATTTACTCTTTCCGGTGGAATGGATTCTTCGTCCGTTATGGCTTCAGCTGTCAGGGTTGCAGAGAAAAAGCAAAATGCTTTTTCAACAGTCTATGCCGATAAGACCTACGATGAATCAGAAGAAATTGTCACAATGCTGGATTTATGTGTTGAACAATGGCACAAGGTCCATATAGACGACAATCCTGATGTGATGGGCCTTATAGAAAAAATGATTTCTGTACATGATGAGCCCGTTGCGACAGCGACATGGCTTTCCCATTTCCTTTTATGTGAAGAGACAAAGAACCTGGGTTTCGGTGGACTATTTGGAGGATTAGGTGGAGACGAACTAAATGCAGGTGAATATGAGCACTTTATGTTTTTTTTCGCTGATCTTAGAGTAGCTGGCGATGAGGAAAGATTAAAGAATGAAGTTAAAATGTGGCGCAAATACCATAACCACCCCCTTTATAAAAAGAACTTTGATGTTGTAGAACAGAATTTTAGAAAGGTTATCGACTTTAACAATCAGGGGCATTGTTTACCTGACAAGGCCAGGGTAAATTATTATGCCCAAGCCCTTAATCCAGATTTCTTTGATCTCGATAAATACCAGCCAGTAATGGATCATCCATTTAGAAGTTATTTAAAAAATCGTACCTATCAGGATATGACGAGAGAGACTATACCCTGTTGTCTACGTGCAGAAGACAGACAGGCAACCGCTTTCGGTCTGGACAACTTTTTACCTTTTTTTGATCACAGGCTAGTTGAATTTATGTTTCGGGTGCCTGAAACTTTAAAATATAATGAGGGGGTTACCAAGCATCTCCTGAGGGAAGCCATGAGGGGGATATTGCCTGAAGAAACGCGTACACGTATTGCAAAAACCGGATGGAATGCTCCCGCACATGTTTGGTTTTCAGGTAAAAGGCTGGATGCTTTGAGGGATCTTATCGGGAGTTCTTCTTTCCAAAACAGGGGAATATATAATATTACAGAAGTCGAGCGACTCCTAGATGAACATGAAGAGATCGTCTCTTCCGGTATAATGAAAGAAAATCATATGATGTTTTTCTGGCAACTGGTTAACCTGGAGATCTGGTTTCAAAGTATGAACAAGGCTCAAGTACTTAAAGCATAAATATGCAAATAATTAAGGGGTAATTCGTGCGAATTCTTTTGGTAGTATACGATAATGGCGGTTATATGCATACATTCCCATTGGGTGTGGCGTATATTGCCTCTGTTCTGCTGGATGCCGGACATGATGTTGAGATTTACAACCAGGATGTGCATCATTATCCTGATGATCATCTCAGAAAGTATCTGGACAGTAACAAGTTTGATATCGTTGGTGTGGGACTGATTGCAGGATATTATCAATACAGAAAAATCATATCCCTTTCACAGTCTATCAATCGATCAAAAAACAGACCTTTTTATATCCTTGGAGGACATGGCCCAACACCTGACCCTGATTTTTTCCTTAGAAAGACCGGAGCAGATGTTGCAGTCATGGGGGAAGGAGAAGTGACGATTGTTGAACTCTTATCGGCCCTGGAAAAGAAAACACCTTTAAAAGAGGTTAAGGGTATTGCATTTCGCGATGGGGAGACTGTTATTGAAACAAGACCTCAACCATTGATTCAAAATATTGATGAGATCCCCTTCCCTGCATACCATCTGTTTCCTGTCGAGTATTATCGTTTAATGCGACATGCGCATATGAAATCCAGTGATTTTTCCATGAACATTATTTCCGGCAGAGGGTGTACTTTTAAATGTACCTTTTGTTACCGTATGGATAAGGGTTTGCGTGTCAGAAGCAGTGAGAGTATTATAGAGGAGATTAAATTTTTAAAATCTGAATACAGCATAAATTATATCGCATTTGCAGATGAGCTTCTTATGTCGTCTGTAGAGAGGACGGCGGATCTGTGCGAAGCTATATTAAAAGCTGACTTGGGTATCAGTTGGTATTGTAGCGGACGTCTTAATTTTGCCGAACCAGAACTTTTAGCACTATTAAAAAAGGCTGGATGTGTATATATCAGTTATGGTATTGAGGCGATGGATAATGAAGTGTTAAGGAAAATGAAGAAGGGGTTGACGACGGACATTATTACTCTTGGTATTGAACAGACGTTAAAAGCCGGTATTAGCCCGGGATTTAATATCATTTTTGGAAATATCGGCGATAATAAAGAGACCTTGAATAAGGGGGTAGAGTTTTTGCTCAAGTATGATGATGGCGTAGAATTGAGAACAATTCGTCCCGTAACTCCTTATCCCGGATCCCCGCTATACGATTACGCAATTGAAAAAGGCTGGCTTCAAGATTGTGAGGACTTTTATGAAAACAAACATACAAATTCAGATCTTTTGTCGGTTAACTTTACCGAGTTAAGTGATGATGAGTTTATGCAGGCTCTCTGGGAAGCAAATGATCGGCTCATAAAAAATTACTATAAAAACAAACTGGAATTAGTGCTTGATGAAACCAGAAGACTGTATGGAAGTAAAGATGCATCTTTTAGAGGGTTCCGGCACACATAACAATTAGAAAAATGACTAATTTTAGAGATCAGAAGGTTCGTTTCAATTTAAGGCAGGCCGCACGGGAGTATAGACATTATGCTCTTTTCCCCATCCATAAAGCGGGTTTTCGCTGGGTTAAAAATAGAAACGTCGCGTACAGCCTAATACAACAACAGGACTGGCCCGGGTATAAGACTAGTGATATAATTTTTCTTTTTTGCAGTGGGCCTTCAGTTAATGATTTAACTCGGGAAGAGTGGGATATTATAAAGGCTAATGATAGTTTCGGTTTAAATTATGCTTTCCTGACCAAGTTTCCGATGACCTTTTATTATCTGGGGTATGAACCTTCCTCAAATGAGATTTTATATCATTCTTTTTCGAAAGAAATAAGAGAAATCTATGAGAATACATTATGGTTTGTCCCAACAAAGGTTGTCTATCGTCTAACTCATCCTCGTACGGAACCAAAGTTTTTCCCAATTAATCCTAAACTTACCTTATTCGAAATGCCGCCAGCCATAACTTTTGAAGATGATCGTCCTTTTAAGAGCGATGACTTTCAGCAAAGCCTTCTTTATCGGGGTTCGCTTGGTGTCGGGATGCATCTGATAGATCTTCTCGGGTATAAAAAAATAGTTCTCTTGGGTGTTGATTTACACACTTATAAACATTTTTATGATGATAATGAAGTCATGCAAGAAGAAAGAACTAAAGCATACAAACATGTTAATGATAAGTCCAGCTTTGATGACCTTTTACCCCAAAAAACACAAAAAAAGAGATCGATGGAAGAATATTATTATGCATTAGATGAATTATATTTTCGTCCAAAAGGAGTTCAACTTTATGTTGGAAATAAAGATAATATTCTGTGCCCAAGAATACCCGTTTTCCCTGATTTCAAGTAATTCACACAAAGGATTCTCCAATTAAATGATACATTCAAATATCAATTGTAAAGCTTGTATTGAGTATAATACTTGTAAAAATCTTGATGAGAAGTATAGAGATAGGCTTGATGGAGCAGGAGGCGATTGGAGACGTCTCAAAAACAATGGCATATCCATGACTTCTCCCATAAGACGCTGTTCTTTAGCTATCTTTGATTCACATAAAGATACGTTTAAAAATAACAGAGTTCTGGAAATTGGATGTGGTGCCAATAGTGAAGTAGATGTTCATTTTTGTAAAGAAAATAATGTGGATTATTTAGGAATTGATCCAGGGAACCTTCCGCCTCTATATATTCCAGGAATAAAAGGGCGTAAACTACAAAATAGAATTGCAATATTTTTTTTAAATCTATTTGGAATTAAAAAAATATTTCATAATAAACATCAGCATTATATCTCAGGAGCATTTCCTTCTCCCTATTTAGAAGGTATGACCTTTGATCTGATTTATGGAAACAATTCCATAGAACATTGGCATGAGAATGAAGAAGATATTTTAAAATCGATTGATTTATACAGAAATGATCTGAATTATTGTTATGACTTATTGGCTGAAGGAGGGAAACTGATTTTAAGTGCTCCCGTTCACCTTCATGGAAATAAAATTTTCTTATTAGGTAAACTTGAGGTATTGGACAATTTTTTTGACAGCCGCTGGAAATCAGTTGTAATAGAACATTGGAGAGAATCTCACGATGACCTTCTCCCCTATTGTCCGGATCAATGGAAGAATTGGTTCATTAATGAATTGAATATACATGAGGGGAATATTTTCCTCGTAAATATAATTGCACAAAAATAAGTTCAGATAACTATATGATTTAAATTCATATCTTCCAGTTTATCTAACCTGTTTAATAAACGTGCCTAGAGATTGAAAAAAAAGAATATTGGAAATGCAACAAAATATAAATTCCATAGAGCCTTTTATAGGCCAGATGATATCTAATGTTTGATAAATACCAAAAATATGGAGCCTATCACTGGAATGACATTGATACAACTTCATTCTACAAAATATTAAAACGATCCCTTCCTTTACACACCCGCTACCAGAAATGTTTGAAAAACATACCCCAAAAAGTTCAATTCGGGGTAGAAATTGGTTGTGGAGATGGTGCTCTAACCTACCTCTTGGCAGAACATGGAACCAAAAAAGTACTGGGATGTGATACAGATCAGACAGGAATCAAGCTTGCCAGGGAGAAGGTAAAGGATTTACCTTTGATGCACTCTGTCAGGTTTGAATGTTCTCTTTTACAAGATTGTAATTTAGAGGATGAAAGCGTAGATATTATCATTATGGCTGATGTTATTGAGCATTTAGATAACCCATCCTCTCTTTTAGATGAAATTAAGCGTATAGGTAAGCCAGGGGGTCGACTTATTTTGACAACTCCTAAAGCAAGAGAAGGAAAACTCTGGGATAGCAATCATGTTTGCGAATACACAGAAGAAACACTAGTACAGTTATTAAAAGATTTTTTTCCAAAAACTAATGTTTCTCCATTTATGCCATTACTATTTTATAGAGCTTATAATCGTTTTCAAGGTTTTCGCTTTCTTTTTAATATGAGCACTATGGTAGGCTTCGATCCATTTAGTATTCAACTACCAGGACAAAAACATGTAATGCTTTTAAGTATTTCCGATCTATGATGAAAAGTTATTTTGGATGAGTTGAAGAGATGTTTTTAAATTACACAGAAAATATTAAAAATAAATTACAAAAAATTATATTTGTCTATAAGTTACTGGGTTCATTAAAGAAACAATTCTGGATTTGTGTAATATTAATGTTTTTCCAGGCAGCGTGGGAAGGGGTAATATTTACTTCAATGACCACTTTCTTTCAGAGTCTAGTCGATACAACTAATTTTTCAGGGGGTAATCTTGAAAAAGGATCTTTCATGTCAAGTTTTTATGAACTTTTCAAACAAATCCCTGAAGAGCAACGGATTCTCATCGGCTTCTTTTTTGTATCTCTTTCCCTGCTATTAAGCAGTCTAATCAATATCGCCGTATTCACATTCCAAACAAAGTTCTCCACATTATTTATTTACCAACTCCGCTGCGATACCTTCGGTAAGTTAAGCAGAAATTCTTTAAGCTTTTTTGACAGTAACAAAAAAGGCGAATTAATTCAGATGGTCATCAATGAAACGAGGGCTTGTTATTCGGTACTTAAGAGCATACTTGAATTAACAATTAATATGCTTAAATCAGCTGTTTATATTGTTTTCATGGTAATGCTTTCATTTAAATTAACATTAATTGTTGCTTTTGTAAGTTTTCTATTTCTAGCAGAGAGCTATTTCATCTCCCGATTAATAAAGAGGCTTTCAAATATTAATGTTGAGATGACCCGTAATCTGACTGTAATTACAGATGAAAGCATTCAGGGGATTAAACATATTAAACTGTTTGAACACTACAACGAGATGGAATCCTCTTTCAGCAGTTCTTGCTGGGATGCAGATTTTTCCAATAGAAAATCTGCTCTTATGATGCAATGGCAGGGTACAATCTCACAATTTTTGGGGCTTGGAACATTTTTTATCCTTGTATTTCTGAGTGTGAAATATTCCTTACTCGCAACAGCATCGTTACTCACTTTTCTATATATTCTACAAAGGCTGAATCAGTCAATAACAGCAATTAACCAAAAATACGGCTTCCTGAATAATAACATTCCTGCCATGAACAAGATAATCAATTTTCTCCAGGAAGTTGAAATGTGCAAAGAAAAGAGTGGAAAATTTACTAAAGAAAAACTAATAGATGAAAAAATAGCGGTAGAGGGAATAAAGCTCAATTATGGAAAAGAAGAAATATTAAAAGATATTTCGATGGATATTTTCAAGGGACAGACAGTAGCCCTTGTCGGTGAATCGGGGGCTGGAAAAACATCATTGGCAAACCTTTTTGTAAGGTTTTACGATATTAACAGAGGTAAAATATTAATTGATGGGGTAAAAATTCAGGATTTTGATCTTGAATTCTTAAGAGACCGGATTGGTGTTGTTAATCAAGAACCTATTATCTTTAATAAGACAGTAAGAGAAAATATTATGATGGGAAATCCGAGGGCATCTGAAGAAGAAATGATTGAGGCTGCAAAAAATGCCTATGCCCATGATTTTATAATGGAATTACCCGAAGGGTATAATACCTCTGTAGGGGACAGGGGAGTCAAACTGTCAGGTGGCCAAAGACAGAGGATTAACATCTCACAGATTTTCTTAAAATCTCCTGAAATAATAATTCTGGATGAAGCTACAAGTGCTTTGGATAGTCAATCAGAACAATATATACAGAACTCCTTGGAGAAATTAACTAAAAACCATACTAGCATCATTATTGCTCACCGCCTATCTACAATTAAGAACGCTGATATTATTTTTGTGCTATGTAAGGGGCGGCTTATTGAACAGGGTAGCTGGGATAGTTTAATGGAGACCGAAGGGGCATTCCATGACATGATTAAGCGCCAATCATTTGGAAATAATTTTACTTCATCGGATAAAAACCTTGCCAGGTTTTGAAGCTATGTATTTGAATATCACCAAAAGATTTAGAGAGAAAATATTCAGGAAACCAACTCAGGCAATAATTGAGACAACCAATAGATGTAATTTGAATTGTCCATTCTGTATGGTGGGAATGCAGAATGAATTACTTGCTGAACACGGAACGACAGCCCACGATTTGATGACACGTCCACTAGGCTCTATGTCTGAAGATACTTTCAATGCGGTTAAAAGGGAGTTGAGAACTTTTGGAATAAAGAAGGTCTATCTGCACTTTCAGGGTGAACCTATGCTCAACAAGTTAACGCCTAAATTTGCCAGTGAACTAAAAAAAGATAGATTTGAAGTTGGTATTTTTACAAACGGGCTGGTATTTAATGATGAAAATATTGCTGAACTGGCTGATATAGAAATTGATCTGATCAGATTCTCAGTTGATGGTGCATCTGAAAAGAGCTATCAACAAAATAGGGTTGGTGGACAGTTCATAAAAGTATATGAAAACATGAAAAAGGTAGTTCATGCTCACGATGGGAAAAAAACGCGCATAGAATGGCAGTTTCTTGCCCTTAGAAATAATGAGCATGAAGTTAACGAGGCAAAAGAAATGGCTAGCGAGTTGGGCATAAATTTCTTCGTAAAAGGATTTAGAGAAACAGATCCTCATTTGGCTCCAACAAATCAAACATACAGAGCTAAAGCTTTGAAAAAACCATGTACTGATATTTACCATCAAGTAGGAATTTACTGGAATGGCGATGTTGTCCCTTGCTGTTATGATGTCGACGGGAAGGAAATTATGGGTAATTTGAATGACAATTCAATAGTGAAAATCTGGAACTCAGAAAAATATAAATTATTCAGAAAAAAAATTGCTGCTTTTAATAAATCTACTGAGGCAGAACCTATCATATGTAAAAGCTGTTTAAGGTGGAAATGAAACACCTGATGCAAAAAATCCGTTCCTTTTCGGCGTTAAACATTTATAAGAAAGGTAAAACCAATGTATTTATTTCTCTAAATCCAGCTACAAAGGGTGGAGGTTCAAATACTTTTTCCTCTAATCTAGTCAAGTGGATTAAATATAGAAAAGATGAATTCAATCTCGTTTATAATATCTGTAAAGCAGATAGAGCAATTGTTATTGCCGATAAAATAGATATAAAACTGCTTGAAACTGCAAAAAAAAATGGTTGTTTTATCATTCATCGCCTCGATGAGCATGTAGAATCAGATGAAAACGAGTATCGAAAACAAAAGCATCAAAAGATTAGAGACTTGAATGATTTAGCTGATGTTACCGTGTATCAAAGTAATTTTGTATTTGAAAATATGCACCCATTTTTAGATAGTCCTGAAAAATACAAAATCATCTATAATGGTGCAAATCAGAATGAATTTTACCCTACTGAGAAAATAGGGAAATATATTGGGCATGTTACCTGGGGTATTGGTGAGAAAAAAAGGTTAGATGTTCTTTATGACGTAATAAAAAAACATCCCGAAGAATCCTTTCTGCTTATTGGTAACCACATTAAATCATCTTTTAATTTTACAAAATTTCCAAATGTCAAATCAGTTGGTCCCCTCAAAAGAACAGAGATATTGCCCTACTTGCATAAAATGAAGTTTCTTTTTTTTCCTTCAGAAAATGATCCATGTCCGAACACTGTTGTGGAATCTATTTTGGCTGGTGTACCCGTATGCTATAATCCATTGGGTGGTACAAAGGAATTAGTGAAAGGATGCGGTTTACCTATTTCAGACTTTTCTAAAATGCTGGCTAATTATGAAGAATTCAGAAATATATGCTTATCACGTAATGATCTCCATTTTGACTCAGTAGCTCAAAAATACATGGATCTCACCTAGTCGTTTTTATGAATAGTAAAAAATATCGTATAGGGTGGGTTGTTGAAGCGAAGTGGCCATACAGAAATGTTATGGCATCTACCAGAATTAGATGTCTCGATATCAATAAATTTTTAAGATCAAAAGGCTTTGACTCAGATCTATATAAATCTTACAAAAAATATGATGTTCTAATCTTTCAAAAGGCATTTTCTGAAGATCATTTTAAGATCGCACAGAAAATGGTCAACAAGGGATGCAAAATTATCCTGGATATTAATGTAAACTACTTTGAAAAATCAGGTAAGACAAAACAGGTTACAGAAAAACATATAGATGACTTGCACAAATTCCTGACATTAACAGATGTTGTTTTAACATCCTCTGAATTTCTAAAAACAATTGCTGAAAAATTTCATCCCAAAGTCAGCTATATTCCTGAACATATAAGTACAATAGGTAATTATTTACCTAAAAAAATATCAAGGCCAGTAAAACTGTTATATTGTGGTTATGCTGTCAAAGCGGCAGATGTTCTTTTTATTGAGGATGTAATAACAGAGCTTACAAAAGAACATGCACTTGAGTTTTTCTTTGTTTGTGAAAAAGATCCTCATGTTAGACTTCCAATAGAAACATCTTTTGTAAAATACGATGATAAGGATTTAGCAAATACCCTGAGAAAGGGTGATATTAAAGTTGCTCCTCGAAAGTTAGATAACAGTTATGACCTCGGACACTCATTTACTAAGATAGGTTATCCTATGTCTGTTGGTCTTCCCGTTGTTGCAAGCCCGGTTCCATCATACAAAGGATCACCAGCATTACTCGCTGAAACGAGGGAAGATTGGTTAAGACATGTGAAAACCCTGTTAAGCAATAAAGAGAAATATGAGAAGTTATCACAGGATGGAATTGAATTTGTTAATGAGAACTACTCTCTTAACAAGATTGGAAATATGTATATAAATCTATTTGAGGATATTTTTTAATGAAAAAAAACCGTATTCTCATTGATTACCAAACAATTGATAAACCTTGGGGAGGATCTAATTCTTTCATTGCTGCCCTAAAAGAATATTTATCCTCCCTGGAAAATGTAGAACTTACATCTGATAAGTGCTCAGATCAAGACCTGTTACTTTTGAATACGGCATATACAGCGCCAGGCAAATATATTTCATTGAGAAAGATTGAGCGATACCGTAAATACGGCTATTCCAGCCTTTTTAAATATATACTAAATGGGTTCAAAAAAAATGAGATCAAGATTGTTTTAAGGCTTGATGGATTAAGGCAAAATTATGCTGACACGCCGGAAACAAAAGGAGACATTATTCAACTTGCATTGATTAAGCTTGCTGATGCAATTATCTTTCAAAGTAATGAGTCTGTAAATCAGTTTAATAATATAGTGGAAAACCTTAATTCACTTTATTACGTAGTACATAATGGGGTCAATCAAAATATTTTTAATATGGAAGGAAAGACATACTGGAACAAAAAAGACAAGCTGAAGATTTTCGCAACCAGTTGGTCTAAAAATCTGAATAAAGGTTTTGAGGAAATTTCTAAATTCTCTCAATATGATGAAGTAATTGTCAATTTCGTAGGTAACTGGCCTGAAGAAGTAAATCCGGGTAAAGTGCATAGAAAACCTCCCATGCCTCAACATTTATTGGCAGAAGAATATCGAAAAAATGACGTTTTCTTGTTTCCTTCACGAGGTGAAGCTTGTCCCAATGTTGTATATGAGGCACTATCCTGTGGCCTCCCGGTAATGTATCATCCAAGTGGCGGGACTCCGGAAATTGCTTCCAGGTATGGAATTGAACTCGGGGGTAATCTATCTGAGTCCATTGATAAAATTGCCAATAATTATGATAATTTGATGGCAAATATCAAGAAAGATCACATTCATTTTTCCATAAGTTATGCCGGAGATAAATATCTTAAAGTTATGCAAAAGGTTCTTAAAGATTGATCTTTTATTTTAAATATGGAAATTGATATCGAAAAAACAAGAAAAGATGTTGCAACCTGGTTAGAGAAAATGGCAGCAGGATTTGATCCCGGTAGGTTTAGCTTTTGCTCCAGTGGTGGAATTGTCCCAACGGATGGCCCTTTGGCCCAGATGCCCACATGCTTTGCCATGAAAATCGCTTGGCAAATGGGATTGTGGGAAGAATGGAATAAGGAAAAACAAGGTGCATGCATAGATTTTATCAAGTCTTTTCAAAGAACTGATGGATACTTTGATGACCCCTGGCTTAAGGCCAATGCAAAAAATAATTTAAAAGATTACGCCCGAGTTCTGCTAGGTAGAGCCCATTGGAAAGCTTTGACGAATCGCAGTCAGGGGCGTCGTAGAGCAGAAACTCGTCAATCTGCTTCTACCCTATTGATGGTGGGGGAAAAACCTGATTACCCTTTGCCAACGGAGCTCAAAGATGCAGACAATGCAGTCCATTACGTGAAAGGATTGGACTGGAAATATCCATGGGCTGCAGCCAGTCACTTTAGTCACCAGTTGTTTCTGCTTTCAGTTAATGAGATTTTTTTTGGTTATCCTGTAGAGACTATTATTGATGCATTAGTTGACACTTTGTCGAACTACTATGATCCTGATACTGGGACTTGGTATGATAGCAATCCTCCTGATGCAATGAAAATCAATGGTGCTATGAAGGTCTATTCCGGATTACAGTGGCTATCTTTCCCTTATCCGGAAGCTTCTGTCTTAATGGATTTTGCTTTAAAACAACCATTCATAAAGGATGGTTGTGGTTTTTTGAATAGGCTTTTTGTCGTATATAATGCAAATAAAGCAGTCCCCGAAGGATACCGCAAGGAGTCAGTTCATAAACTTGCCCATCAAGCACTTGAAATTGCTGCTAACTTCAGGTCTGAGGGCGGGGCATTTTCTTTTTTTGAAGGTAAATCGCAGATAAATTATTATGGCGCCGTTGTAAGTAGAGGAGATAACGTGAGCGATCTTCACGGCACAGCCATGTTTGTGTGGGCGATAGCTCTGGCCCTCAAGATTTTGGGTAAAGAAGCTCCTAAAGGTTCAGAGAACTGGAAACCACATAAGACTTAATAATTATTATCAATATGAAAAGAATAGTTTCAAAAGGCTTAACAATTACTGGCTACTTACTACAATGGCTTCCAGAGAAGATATGTGTAGCTGGGATAGCAGCCTTGAGTTGGATGCTTGCATCTGGCAGGGAAAGCAGTAAGGGTTTAAAGCTCTTATTAATGTTTGAGAATAAATTGTACCAGCTAACAAGTAAACTTGCTTGTGATTATGGCAATGGTATTCACCCGAAACACCGACTAATGAAGTATCATGACTTTTTTGTTCATCATTTAAAAGAGGGTGATAAAGTGATTGATATAGGTTGTGGAAATGGTTCATTATCCTATGATTTAGCTGAATTGGGCGGAGCCCATGTAACAGGTATAGAGTTGAATAGCGATTCCCTTGAAGTAGCAAAAATAAAATTTCCTCATAATAATATTCGTTATGTACATGGTGATGTTTTGAAAGAGCTGCCTGATGAAGAATTTGATGTGGCAGTCATGTCAAATGTTCTGGAACACCTGTCCAACAGGGTCATTTTCTTAAAAGAAGTACAACAAAGACTCAGACCTAAAAAGTGGCTGCTTCGCGTTCCTATCTATGAACGTGACTGGCGGGTGCCTTTAATGGATGAACTCGGTGTTGACTATAGACTTGATTCTACTCACCATATTGAATATGTAGAAAAAGATTTTATTGGGGAGCTAAAGGCAGCTGGACTTATTATTGTTGATAAAAAAGTCGGATGGGGAGAAATTTGGTGTGAGGCTCATCCATATGAGATATAGTTGAGTCATAAGCATAGAACTTATTAATTTCTAAAGATATTTAACCTTTTCACTTTACTATGGATAATATAATTATACATGTCGGTTTCCATAAATCCGCAAGTACTTTTCTTCAGGAGACTGTTTTTACTCATTTACCGGTTAACTATGTTTTCTTTGCAGGAAAACAGAGAGAAATGCTGGATATGGTTGAGTCACTTGAATGCTTTGATCCAATTGCCCTTCATAAGTGGGTTAATAATGAAGTTAATCAAGAATATGGCAATGAAAAAAGAAGAGTTACCGTTCTAAGCCATGAAGAATTATCTGGGCATCCTCATGGTCATGAAAGCATTGATCCTTTATTGGTCGCTAAAAATTTAAAAAAGACTTTTCCAAAGGCAAGGATTCTAATTGTTATCAGAAATCAATTTTCTTACTTAAGTTCTATTTATACATTTCGTGTTTCAAGCAAGGGGGTGGAATCTCGAAACTTTGATTCATTCCTTGACGAAGAAGGTAAACTTGGCTTATTTGACCATTTAGAGTATGACAAACTGATTAAGCATTATATGGATTTGTTTGGTAAAGAAAATATTCATATCCTTCCTATGGAAGGACTAAAAAAATCGCCTGAAAGTTTTATAAGTTCATTATGTGATTTTTTACAAGTTCCATATCAGTCGTTTGAAACTAGCCAATACATAAATAAAAGTAGTAAAAATCTTGCTGTATTAACTATTTGGAGATTTATTAATTATTTCTTTGGCATTTTTCTGAAATTATTAATGTTTTTTACAGGAACAAAAGAAAAATTGTACTACTTTAGGAGATTGAGGTATGGTTTTTACGGTATCAAACAATGGTCTTCACCTGTTCTTGAGAAGTTCTTAAAAAATAGAGGGAATATCGATATTAAGCGCTACCCTGAATATAATCAACTCTTTAAAAGATATGCAAAAACCAATGCTTCCCTTAATAAACTGACTGGCCTAGATTTGAAAGAATACGGTTATCCTGTTCACAATGATTAGTTTCTTTGGGCTAAACGAACATCGACCTGCTATATAAATTCATTCTAGTTCAGAGAAAAAAAGTTTTAATACGAACTATTTCTTCATATTAGCATTTTAGCTCTTTAACAAGGAAAAACCCAAATGAAACTTGGACTTTTTTTTTCTCGTGGCATATCTCTGCAAGTTTGGTTGGAAAGTGGTTTATTAGAGAGAGAGAAGCTAATCTACGAAGCTCATCTGAATAATAAAACTCTTTCCAAAGTATATTGGTTTACCTACGGCATAAATGATTTTTTTTTAAGTAATGAACTCAAGAAAAAAGGGAAGCTTCATCTTAATATTGAAGTGATTCCCATGCCATGTTTTTTTATAGGTAGACTCGGTATTCTGATTTACAGCCTGCTCCTGCCCTTTCTACATTTTTCTTTATTGAAGCCTCTCCATATTCTAAAAACCAATCAAATGAACGGCAGTTGGTCTGCTGTGATTGCCAGTTGGCTGATTCATAGGCCGCTATTATTAAGAACGGGATACACATGGTCATTATTACGAAAGAGACAGAACATTTCTAAATTCAAACTAACGTTAATAGAAATAATTGAAAATTTTGCTTATAAAAATGCTGCTGCCGCAATAGTTACAACTGAAAACCAAAGAAAAAACATTGTAGAAAGCTACTCGATTCCCAAAAGCAATATTTATGTAATCCCAAACTATATTGATACGCAATTATTTGTACCTGAAAATTCAAAGACAAAATATAAAGATCGTCTCATCTTTATCGGCCGGTTGAATAAGGAAAAGAACCTTTTCAACCTATTTGAAGCCATCGGAAAGACAAATTTAACATTAGACATATATGGTAAGGGAGAACTGCAGCCAATGCTGGAGCAACTCAGTATTGATAGAGGCATAAAGGTTTCCTTTATGGGCGCTGTTCCCAATTCAGAATTGCCGGGAATATTAAATCGCTACAAGTACTATATACTGCCATCACATTTTGAAGGAATGCCAAAGACCTTGCTTGAAGCTATGGCCTGTGGACTGGTTTGTATTGGAACTAACGTCCAGGGGATAAATGAGGTCATTGAAGATAGTTTAACAGGTTACCTTGCAAAAGGGACAGATTCCAAATCTATTCTTGAAGCTATAAATAAGGCGATTACAAATGATGATAACGAAATCAGTAAAAGAGCTATAAAAGAAATTCAAGAAAATTATTCTTTAGATAGTATCGTCAAAAGAGAAATGACTATTTTTAAAAAACTATTACATTAGTTTCTGCGTAAAAATACTGTTTATCAATATAATATTTTATCACATGAGCTTTTAGGTTGCCTGATTAACCGGATCGTGCCTATAATCTCGCCTAATACTTACTCCCCCTACACAATTATCTAATTGATCCAATAAAATTTGGTCATTGTGCGCTGGATGAGAGGATATCAGGATTACTGACGGGATAATAAAGAACAAAAAGATAAATGAAAAAAATAGAAGTAGAAATAAGTATAATAATGTCCGTATATAATGGAGAAAGATGGTTAAGTGAATCTATAGATTCCGTACTCAATCAAAGCTATAATAACTTCGAGTTAATAGTAATTGACGATGGTTCAACAGATAAGTCAGTAAATATTTTAAATCACTACATGATTAAGGACAAACGAATCAGGGTATTTCATAATAAACAAAATATAGGATTGACACGATCGCTTAACAGAGGATTAGAATTATCACAAGGCAAGTTCATTGCACGCATAGATTGTGATGATATATGGCACCCTGAAAAGTTGAGTAAACAAATAGAATACCTGGAAGAGCATCCTTACATTTCTATAGTAGGAACAGCATGCAATGTGATAGATGAAAATGGCCATGTTTCTGAAACACAAAAGATTCGATTTGTGAAAGAGGATAAAAGCATCAGACAATCAATTGTAAAGTTCAATCCTTTTACTCATTCATCAATTCTATTTAAAAAGGATGTTTACAAAGAACTTGGTGGATATAATAATAGTTTTGAATTTGCTCAGGATTATGAGTATTGGATTAGAATCCTGCAAAGGTACAAAGGGGATAACTTGGCTCAAGCTTTGACCTTTCGACGAAATTCACCAAGTTGTATAACCATTAAAAGGGAAAAAAAACAGCGCTGGTTTGCAATAAAAGTTAAGTGTAAAGCAATAAAATTACACAGGAGACCACTTGTAGAAATCATTCATACATTACAAGATATATCCGTTATTGTCATTCCCAACTTCATACTTTCTGAGCTTAGAAAAGTAAAGAGGGCAATAACCAGACTTTATCAATGATATTAGTTTTTAAACTCTTGTCACTTTTTAAAGTTAATTTCTGGCAAATTCAGTTTTGAATATAAGCATGTCAAAGAATATCAGAAGAAACTAGCCTATATATTTCAGGTTATTTTCATGAATTATTGAAAATATAAACCATATAAGTAGCAAGTAGATTGGAACCAAAAAAAATCATAATCATCCATCAAGAAGATCTTTTCGGCAGAAAAATCAGCGGAATTCTCTCATTTATTAAGCAATTTATCCGTTTTGCACCCTCTAGCATGAAAATTGAATATATCGGCATCACAAGTAATATTACTGAGCGTCCAGTAAAAAAGTGGCAAAAAATTAACATGGAAGACAAAACCATTAACTTTTTACCACTTTTATATGTGAAAGATGAAAATAAAAAATCCATAATACCCCTATCAGCTAAATTTGCTTTTCAATTAAGGTTATTAAGAAAAAAGTCATTTAGAGATAGTATTTTATTTTTTCACCGTATAGAGCCAATTGCCGTACTGAAGAAAACAGATTGTCCTAAAATATATTTAACTCATGCAGATATTGAAAAACAAATATTATCAAAAACAACTGAGAAGCTGTGGAATAAGTTCCCTCAATTTTACATTCGACTTGAGGAATCGTTATTACCAAATATCGACAAGATATTTACTGTTACAGAAAACTCACTAAAGTATTATCAAACCAGATACCCGCAATATAATGACAAGTTCGCCTTTCAATCAATATGTATCGATACTACAAAATTTTCACCAGCAAAGAAGGCTTTATCTCTTCAGAGGAAATATTTAATTAAAAAATGGCCATCCCTCTCAAATAAGTCTAGATGGATAATCTTTACTGGACGTCTTCAGGAAGCAAAAGCTCCTGAAAAATTAGTTAAAGTATTTTCTAAGATAGTGCAGGAATTTCCTTACACTAATTTAATAATTATTGGAGATGGTGATCTCAAAAACAACTTGCTAAACTTCATAAATGACCTTGGACTTAACAATAGCATTTTCCTTCTTGGCTCTTTGGAACAAACAGAAATTGCTGATTTTCTTAGAGCAAGTGATGTTTTCTTATTAACGAGTAATTCTGAAGGCTTGCCAAACTCTATCCTGGAAGCATTAGCATGCGGGACACCAGTTGTTACCACAAACGTAGGTGATGTATCAAAGGTTGTAATAGAAAGTTTTTCAGGTGAAATTGCTTCTGATTTTTCAGTAGAGGAAATATGCAAAAGTCTATTAAAAGTCTTAAGGGAACCTGCTAAATACACTATGGAAAATTGCGTTTCATCAATTAAGGACTTTTCCTCTGAAAAAGCACTTCAAAATATGTATAATACTTGCCTTGTGCTTCAAGGTAATTCTAATTCTCATTAGTACCTTTCAAATTAACCGATAAAGATAAAGTATTAATTTCACAATATGCCTGAAAAAAGTATACAAATGTTTAATATTAATATTAATGCTGCTACATTGGAAGAAGCTGCAGATATGGTAATTAATGCATCAAAAAAAAGAGAAAAAGGGCTAGTAGTTACGCCTAATGTTGACCATATGGTAAAACTTGATAAAGACAGCGAATTTATGAAGATTTATAAAAATGCTTTATTTATATTCGCAGATGGTATGCCTATTGTGTGGTTAAGCAAAATACTTCCAGGAATGAGTCTACCTGAGCGTGTAACGGGGGCAGACTTGCTACCAAAAGTCTGTGAAAAAGCATCTAATAGTGGATTGAAAGTTATGATAATTGGAGGTATGATAGGGGTTGCTGAAGAAGCTTCATCAAAACTCAAAAAAAAGTTTAATAACTTAAATATTGTTGGCACTTATTGTCCTCCCATGGGTTTTGAAAAAAACCATGAAGAAACAATGAGAATAATTGGTTTTTGCAACAGTAGAAAACCAGATATCATTTTTTTTGGAGTGGGAGCCCCTAAACAGGAAAAGTGGGCTTCTTCCAATATAAATCAGTTAAATGATTGTATTATTTTATGTGTTGGAGCAGCTATCGATTTTGCAGCTGGAAATATCCAGAGGGCGCCCAAATTTATCCAAAATATAGGCTTTGAATGGTTCTGGCGTTTAATTAAAGATCCTAGAAGACTATGGAAAAGATATCTTATTCAGGATAGCTGGTTTATTCTAATGACCCTTCGTGAACTTACAAAACAATTAATATATCTCAAGAAAACATCTCCGTAATTCTTACATTGAAATTCTAAAAATGAAGAATATTAAACAAATATTTAAATACTTTCTTTACTTTATATACATTAGTGCCATCAGATTTACACCAGAAAATTATAGGCCATACAGTTTATTTTTCCCCTTGTTTAGAAAGTTTTTAGTCTCTAACTTTACGGATAAATGTGGTAAGGGCTTAGTAGTTAAACATAACTCAGATATATCACCTCATATTAAAATTGGTAATTTTTCTGAGTTAGGCACGCGGTGCATGATTCAGTCCAATACTACCTTAGGTAACAATGTGATTATGGGGCCGGATGTAAAAATTTATACAAGAAATCATAATTATTCATCAATAAAAGATCCCGTACGAGTTCAGGGTAAAATTCACAAAACAACAACAATAGGAAACGATGTATGGATTGGCGCAAATGTTATCATTCTTCCTGGAATAACGGTTGGAAATAAAGTTGTGATAGGAGCGGGGTCTGTTATAACCAAGAACATTCCTGACTTAGTTGTCGTTGGAGGAAACCCAGCTAAAATAATTAAAGAGAGAATATAAAAGTAATTTGAGAAAAAAAGTTATTTATATAATGGGTGCCGGTCGAAGTGGGACAACCTTGCTTGACATAATACTTGGGAACTCGGAAGACATATTTAGTTGTGGTGAATTAGTCAGGTTTCCCACTTTACGAGGAATTCCTCATGGTTCGAAAAAAAATGATTTTAAATATACTTTTTGGAGCAAGATAGAAAAAAAGTTTTTTTCTAAATTTCCCAAAATAATTACATATGATGATTTGCTCACTCTTTCGATGAAGATAGAGTTTCACCGTTCTTTCTTAATTAATTTTTTTGGATTCTTACCTTCAAAACACCTTAAAATGTATAAAGTTTACATCAATAATTTATTTTCATCAATTTTTGAAGAAATTGATGAAAATATCATTATTGATTCATCTAAATATCCGTCAAGAGCTTTAGCTCTGAGTAGATATTTGGATTATGAGTTGTACTGCATCTATTTAATTAGAAACCCGGCTCATGTAGTTAATGCTTTTCAAAAAAAGGATATAGAACAACCATCAAAAAACTATTTTAGTGCAAATATTTACTATTTTATCATTAATTTATATTCTACTTTTGTAAAATTTATTATTTACAAAAGAAATTTTGTTATGATTAAATACGATGATTTAGTTGATAATCCCATGGAATGTTTAAAAAAAATAGAAAGTACTTTTAAAATTCACTTAAGTAAATCTAAAAAATTAATTGAGAATAATAAAGAGCTTAATGTTGGTTTACTTTTTGATGGCAATAGAATTCGGCAGAGTAAAACTATTAATTTAAAAAGAAAAGCATATAAGAAAACAAGCGGTATAAAAAATCTGTTGCCTATCATTATAAATTTTTTTTGGTGGAAAGAAGGACAAAAAAAATGAAGGTTTAAAAACAATATTGATGGGTGGTATGCCCGGCGTTGCAGATAAAGCAGCCAATGAACTTAAAAAAAATACTCAAGGTTAAATATTGTAGGTACATATTCAACCCTTAAATTGAATTTACAGAAAAAATGTTATACTAACTATCTTTTATGCAATATTAAATCATTTATGTTATTATCCATTATTATTGATTCATTGATATTAATTGAGTTTCTCTAAAGGGGGTATGTATATGCTTAAAAAGCACTGGCAGTTTCTCTCAAGTGTTTTTGCATTTGCAGATATTCTAATTATCGCTGTCTCATGGACTATTGCATATCACATAAGGTTTTCTGGTTTATGGTGGGAAAATATTCGAGTTAATCCTCTTTCAAAGCAGTATTTAATAATATTAGTACCCATCCTTATTCTATGGCCTTTTATTTTTAAAAACATGGGCTTATATAAACAGAGAAGAATTTCCTCAATAATTACCGAAGTATTTGATGTGTCAAAAGCTTCTACCCTGGCTATGATCATACTTGTCAGCACGACTTACTTTATTCGGAAAGATGAGTACTCCAGGCTGGTATTTTTCTACTTCTGGATCATAAGCATAATTCTCCTTTCCGTCGAAAGATTTATTTTAAGAGAATTCCTTCGCAGTTTTCGACAAAAAGGCTACAACTTCAGACTCGTTCTCATTGTCGGAGCAGGTGATTTAGGTGTCAGGGTTCTAAAAAAGGTAAAGTCTAGCCCCTGGTCGGGACTTAAAGTTGTCGGATTGATTGATGACAATATAACAAAAGGTGAAGTGATCGAAGGCCATAAAGTCATTGGAAAAACAAAAAACATAAGAAACATTATTAAAGAGTATGAGGTTGATCAAGTATTTGTAGCCCTTCCGGTGCAGGCATATAAGCGACTCACTTATGTGGTAAACAGTCTCAGTGATGAAACAGTAACCGTCAGAATTGTGCCTGATCTATATCAGACAATGACCTTGAATGCGGGCATTGAAGATTTTGATGGTATGCCCTTAATCAATCTAACGGAAAGCCCCATGTATGGGTGGAGTGTCATTGTCAAAAGGTTGTCAGATATTCTTGTTGCCTCCATTGCACTTTTGCTTACATCTCCATTACTACTTCTCATATCAATTATTATTAAACTTACATCAAGTGGTCCTATCGTTTTTAAACAGAAACGTTATGGCCTTGATGGGAAAGAAATCAAGGTCTATAAATTTCGGACAATGTCTGTATCTGAAGATGGCGAACAGGTTCTGCAGGCTACAAAATCTGACCCTAGAGTCACTCCCTTCGGTGCTTTTCTCCGTAAAACAAGCCTTGATGAATTGCCCCAATTCCTGAATGTATTGCAGGGTCGCATGTCTGTCGTCGGACCAAGACCACATGCAGTTATTCATAATGAAGAATATAAGAAAATAGTAAAAAGTTACATGCTAAGGCACAAGGTAAAGCCCGGTATCACTGGCTGGGCACAGGTTAATGGCTGGCGTGGTGAAACTAACACCCTGGAAAAAATTGAGAAAAGAGTTGAACATGACCTTTACTACATCGAAAACTGGTCAGTATGGCTGGATATTAAAATAATGTGGCTCACAATCTGGAAGGGTTTTATTCATAAACACGCCTATTAAATAAATATTTTTCACCTGGATATACCATTTATCATATTTTATAAAGAGAGCTTTAATGGACGCCCTAAATTGTATTAAAACCAGAAAAAGCATTCGCAAGTTCAAACCGGAGACGGTCCCAAAGGAAATCCTCATTGAAGTCATTGAAACAGCTCAGCGAAGCCCCTCCTACAAAAACAGCCAACCCTGGGAAGTTATCATCATCTCAGGCAAGGAGAAAGATGAGCTTTCCAGGCTGCTTGTCGGTCTTCTTGAAGAGAATGAAGTAAAAAAACCTGACATCCCTGAACCAACGGGCTGGCCGGCCCCTGTTGAAGAGCGAATCAAATCAACACTCGACAATAGAAGCAAGCTCTTCCACATTGACCTGACCGATCCTGAAAATATCAAAAGATCTAAAAAAGCCAACTTCAGGTTCTATGGAGCGCCTCATGCCATCTTTTTCTACCAGGACGCATCACTTAACGAGTGGTCCATTCTCGACATGGGTATGTTCATCCAGAGTGTCATGCTGGCTGCTAATGCAAAAGGACTCGGCACAGTACCCCAGGCTTACCTTACGGACTATTCGGGTGAAGTCAGACAGTTTCTCGGCATAGCTGACTCAAAACGTCTTGTCCTTGGAATGTCAATCGGATATGCGGACATGGATGACAAAATTAACAGCGCCATGACCGGCAGAGAAGATTTAGAGAAAATAGTTCACTGGATAGAATAATCGCTTAAATCCTGTTTTCCACTCTCTTCTTTCTAAAACTCATAATCTACCTTAAGCGATGATTCACAAACTTCCTTCACCATCTTAACCACTTCCATATGGTCGGGGTGAACGGCATAGGCCTCTACATCATCAAAGGTTTCAAAAGTCGAATCAAGGGCGATATGGCAAGAGTTGGGTTTATTGCCAATATCCCTCCCAACTATCAATTCCCTGACAACTTCAATCTTGTCTTTCAGTCCTTCCAGCGCCGAGATGAGCTTTTCTCTTTCATCATTAGATGTGCTTTCTTTGAACTTGAAGAAAACGATATGCCTTATCATAAAAAGGTTCTCCATTCCATTATAAATATCCGGAGTAAGATCCACGCCCGGAGGACGGGGGACGATAATTCATTAAAATCTGTGAAATCTGTATAAATTTCTCTTTATTAATCTATGCCCAGTTCCTTAAGCATCCTGTCACTGCTACTCCAGCCGCTTTTCACTTTCACAAAAATTTCCAGGAAGACTTTGGCTCCCAACAGGGCTTCTATATCCTTTCTTGCAGCTGTACCTATCTCTCTCATCATGGCCCCCTTTTTGCCGATGATTATTCTCTTTTGCGAGTCACGCTCAACATAGATAAGGGCCTTGATAACCAGGACATTTTTACTTTCCTTCTCGGTAAATTCCTCAATTTCAACGGCCGTAGAATAGGGAACTTCATCTCTCAAACTTCTGTATAGCTTTTCCCTGATAATCTCTGAAACGATAAATCTCTCCGGAAGGTCCGTCAGTTGATCGTCAGAAAAAAAGCGTGGTCCCTCTTTTAAAATATCCTTTATATTCTCTAAAAGGCTTTCAACCCCCTCCCCCTTTTTTGCGGACAAGGGAATAATATGTCTGAAATCAAACCGTGAAGAAAGATCATCTATGACTGGCAGGAGCTCTCCCTTTTTAACGAGATCTATCTTGTTTATCACAAGGATGACGGGTTTGCCCGCTTCTTTTAAGAGGTTGATGATAAAATCATCACCGCTGCCTGAAATCTTGTTCGCTTCGATGACAAAAACAATGATATCCACCTCCGATATGGTTGATATGGCTGCCTTGACCATAACCTTATTCATAAGGTCTCTCGCCTTATGTATACCCGGCGTATCCCAGAATACGATCTGGGCGTCATCAATATTCTTTATTCCCGTTATCCTGTTCCTTGTTGTCTGCGGCTTATTTGTAATGATGGATAACTTTTCACCCACTATTTCATTGAGTAGCGTCGATTTTCCTACATTAGGTCTGCCGATAATTGAAACAAAACCGGATTTAAATGCTTGTTTACTCATACTATCTCTCTACATTTATTATTCAATGAATCAACACCTTCCCCCTTTTAAGTGAAAAATCCTTTCTTATTGAAAAGTTTAAACGAGGGAAGTCTGCACTGAGTCTCTTTATATTCATATTTCGCTGTCCCCTGAATGCCGACTCATCAGAAGGGGATATTGAAAAAGAAATATCTTTATTCCCGTAAGATGCTTTTGCAAGAAGAGACCTGGCTTTTTTCATAAAAATGGCCGACTCAACCATCTCTCCGAAAGAGGGATGGTAAGGACCTGAAAGAAGCGATTTTTCAAGGCTTTCTTCTGCCTGAAGACCGATCCTGATAACATCAATATTCCTTGCTCTAAACAGCTCCACCATATCTGCACAGAGAGGAAGGGCTTCTTCCATGGTTAGCGGTCTATAGCTCCCTTCCTGAAATTTCTTTTCCAACTCCGTCCCCCTGATGACAAGAGCCGGATAAATCCTGACCAGTTCAGCGCCGAGATCTGCAACCTTGAATGCACTTTTCATCGACCTTTCATAACTGTCGCCAGGTAGCCCGGGCATGAGTTGACAGCCCAGCGTGAAGCCGTACTCCCTAATCAGCCTGGCCGCACTTTCCGTATCCGCTGAACTGTGCCCCCTCCCCGAGGACCGCAGTACCTCATCATCCATAGACTGAACACCCAGCTCTACCGTCGCTGCACCATATTTCTTAAGAAGCTTAAGACCTTCTTCATCGATAGCATCGGGCCTTGTTGATACTCTGACGGCATCAATTTCACCATTATCGATAAAGGGCTTTACTTGACCAAGCATATGCTCCTGCATGGCCAGAGGAAGCGCAGTAAAGGTGCCGCCATAGAAGGCAACTTCTCGCCTCCCCTCCCCTTGCCAGCTTTCGAGATAGGAAGAAATTTCCGACTTAATTTCATCTCCTTCAGCCATGCCGCCATCCTGCCCGGAAATGCTGTTCTGATCGCAAAAGACGCACCGTTCAGGGCACCCTCTGTGGTTCACATAGAAGGGAGCAATAAACATCTTTTTTCTAGCCATGATCTGCTGCCTCTTTAAGCGCCCTTCTGGCTGCCATCTGCTCAGCCTCTTTTATACTTTTTCCTCTCCCTCTGGCAACCGGTTTTCCTTCAATATGTAAAACTACCTCAAAGGTCTTGTCATGATCAGGGCCAGACTCCGAGGCAACTTCATAGGCAATGGGCCCTCTTTTCTCCTTCTGGCAGAGTTCCTGAAGTTCCGATTTGAAATCGGCAAAATGAAGGGGTGATTTGATGAGAGGAATAAATATTTCTTCAATAACTTCTTTAGCTTTTTCAAGCCCGCCATCAAGATAGAGTGCTGCCACAAGGGCCTCAAAGGTATCTGCCAGGAGTGAACTTTTGTCTCTGCCTCCACTCAGGAGTTCCCCCTTGCCGAGAAGAATATATTCTCCCAGTCCTATTTCTCTGGCAATGGCAGCCAGACTCTCTTCTCGTACGATGGAGGCCCTTTTTTTCGAAAGAGGACCCTCCTTTAAATCAGGAAAAAGAGTATAAAGAATTTCTGAAATAACGAGGTCAAGAACGGCATCACCAAGGAATTCAAGCCTTTCATTATCCCCTACATTGAGCGTTTTATTCTCATTAACAAAAGATTTGTGAGTTAAGGCATGCCTGAGCAAACTCTCACTGGAAAATTGAAACCCTATCCTTGCCTGAAGGCCCGATAAATGAGGCAGGTCTGTCATAAAAACTCCTGAAGAAATAAATAAGAGAAGATAGTTGATTTACCTCGCCTGTTCAATCCTCATACTCACATCAACAGCGGTAGCCGAATGGGTCAGGGCACCTACCGATATGATATCGACTCCCGTAAAAGCCACATCTGAAATATTATCGAGTGTAATATTACCTGATGCTTCAACGAGAGCCCTCCCTGCAATCAACCTTACGGCCTCCCGCATGTCATCAATATTCATGTTATCGAGCATAATAATGTCGGCGCCGGCATCAACGGCATCTCTTACCCCATTAAGGTCCGGCACCTCTACCTCTACCTTAATGGTATGAGGCGCTTCCATCTTTGCTCTCGATACAGCTTCCCTTATTCCGCCACAGGCAGCAATGTGATTATCCTTAATCAGTATACCATCGTAAAGCCCCATGCGGTGATTGGAACCGCCTCCGACCTTGACGGCATACTTTTCAAGTGCCCTCAATCCCGGCGTGGTTTTCCTCGTATCAGCCACCCTTGCCCTGCTCCCCCTGATCTTTTCTGTGTATTGCAACGTCAATGTGGCAATTCCTGAAAGCCTCTGTATAAAGTTAAGGGCCGTCCTTTCGGCAATCATAAGATCAGCAACGTCACCGGTCATTTCGGCAAGGGTATCGCCCTTTTCCACTTTGTCTCCATCTCGCTTCATGCTCCTGAAAATAATGGTGGAATTGACCGATTCAAAAACCTCCCTTGCCACGTCGATGCCGGCAAGGGTAAAGGATTCCTTGGCCTTAATAAAGCCAGAGACGACCTTACGATCCCTGAATAGAACAGCTGAGGTCACATCCCTGCTACCCAGGTCTTCGGCCAGAGCCCACTCTATGATTCTTCTTATTTCAGACATTTGATCCTCTCAAGTGATGCTTCGAGCTTTTCTTTCGCCTCTTTCATGTCATCATACTTTGCCTTGTCCTTTTCCACAACATGGGCGGGGGCTCTCGCTATGAAATCCTTATTGGCAAGCTTTTTGGCAAGAAAGCTTATATCCTTCTCTACCTTGACGATCTCTTTTTCCAGCCTCTTTTCTTCTTCCTCGAAATCAACGAGTCCCTTAAGCGGAAGATAAACCTCTAAATCACCGACGACAGACATGGCAGCGCCCTGCGGAGCATGACCATCGGTAAAAGAAGACGATGCGAGCCGTGCGAGCCCTTCAATGAGGCTTAAGCTACCCTTGACCGTTTCTATTGACTCGCTGCTTCCGCCTCTAACAATGAGTTCAACCATGGTTCCCGGCGCTACCCCCATCTCTCCCTTTATATTTCTTACCGCCTTAATGACACCCATAACAAGCTCCATGTCACCTTCCAGCTTTTCAGCAATCAAGGATGGCTCCGTAAGGGGGAAAGCGCTTTTCATGATTGATTCTTCTTTACCGGTTATATAGCTGTAGAGTTCCTCTGTCAGGAAAGGCATAAAAGGGTGAAGAATCTGGTAAGAGTTAGTCATCACTCTTGCCAGAACCGCCTGGACAACCTTCTTCCGCTCTTCACCCTCCTTGCCATAAAGAGCAGGTTTGATCATTTCTATATACCAGTCACAGAGTTCATGCCAGACAAACTGGTAAATACTGCTTGCCGCATCATTGAACCTGTAGGCATCAATATACCTTGTTACCGATTCGACAGTCCTGTTAAGCCTGGAAATAATCCACCGGTCCGGCAGTTGGAGTTTCTCTGAAGGCGGCAGTTGAAGCCCGTCTCCCTCATAGCCCTTAAGATTCATGAGAGCAAATCGGGAAGCATTCCAGATCTTGTTTACAAAGTTCCTGTAGCCTTCAATCCTGTCTTCAGAAAGTCTCACATCCCGCCCCTGGGCTGCAAAGGCCGCCAGGGTAAATCTGAAGGCGTCGGTACCGAACTTTTCTATCATGAGAAGGGGATCGATAACGTTCCCCTTCGATTTACTCATCTTCCGTCCCTGAGCGTCTCGAACAAGGGCATGGATGTAAACGTCTTTAAAGGGCACGTCATTCATAAACTTAAGACCCATCATCATCATTCTTGCCACCCAGAAAAAGAGGATATCAAAACCGGTAACAAGAAGCGACGTAGAGTAAAAGAGCTTCAACTCCTTCGTATCATCGGGCCATCCCATGGTAGTAAAAGGCCAGAGGGATGAAGAAAACCATGTATCGAGAACATCCAGGTCCTGCTCAAGCGCCTTATTGCCGCAGGAGGGGCAACAGTCGGGCCTCTCAACAGCAACAACGGTCTCACCACATTCACAATACCAGGCCGGAATCCTGTGCCCCCACCATATCTGCCTCGATATGCACCAATCCTTGATATTTTCCATCCACTCAAAATAGGTTTTCTCCCACTGCCTTGGAACAATCCTCGTTCTGCCATCTCTGACAGCTTCCATGGCTGGTTCTGCCAGGGTCTTTACCTTAACAAACCATTGCTTTGAGATCATAGGCTCTACCGTCGTGCTACAGCGATAGCAATGACCCACACTATGATCATGATCCTCTATATTGACAAAATAACCACCGGATTTAAGATCGTTAATAACTGCTTCCCTGCACTCATAACGGTCCATACCGTTATATTTACCGGCAAGTTCATTCATCTTCCCATCCCTCTCCATGACAGAGATAACATCGAGTGAATGCCTCAAGCCAATCTCGAAGTCGTTAAAATCATGGCCCGGCGTAATCTTTAGAGAGCCCGTTCCAAAATTCATATCTACGTGGCTGTCTCCAATAACGGGAATCGTACGATCAGTGAGAGGAAGAAGTACTTCTTTACCGATAAGGTCCTTAAATCGTTCATCTTCGGGATTAACGGCAACAGCCGTATCGCCAAGCATGGTTTCAGGTCTAGTCGTAGCTACAATAAGCTCACTGCTGCCATCCTTGAAAGGATATTTTATGTGATAGAGATGCCCCTTATGGTCTTCATGTTCAACTTCCAGATCAGAAAGCGCCGTCGTACATCTTGGGCACCAGTTGATAATATAATCCCCTTTATAAATGAGTCCTTCCTCATAGAGTCTGACGAAAACCTGTCGAACAGCCTTTGAAAGGCCTTCATCCATGGTAAAGCGCTCCCTGCTCCAATCACAGGAGGCGCCAAGCCTTTTGAGTTGATTTACAATAACACCACCATACTCTTCTTTCCATTCCCAGACACGCTTGACGAATAGCTCTCTTCCCAGAGATTCTTTCACCGTCTCCTGCAGGGCGAGCTGTTTTTCAACAACATTTTGAGTAGCAATACCGGCATGATCCGTACCGGGAAGCCATAATACATTATAACCCTGCATTCTTTTAATCCTGGCCATAATATCCTGCAAGGTATTATTCAGGGCATGTCCCATATGCAGCGAACCGGTCACATTAGGCGGCGGGATAACAATGGAATAACCTTCCTTATCGCTATTCTCATCTGCCCTGAAATCCTGGTTATCAATCCACTTCTTGTACCACTTTTCCTCAATTTCTTCGGGCTCATAAGCCTTGGCAAGCTCTTTTTCCAACATGAAAAATTTCTCCAAACAATGTTAAAATATCTAAATTGAAAAAGGGAGATTATTAGGATAATCTCCCTTTAGTTCCAGAGGTAACTTTCTGAGATAGTTCCGTCTTTTATTCGCCCTTAAGTCGCTTAATTTCCTCTTTGATCAGTGTTTCAGCTAATTCAGGCACAACTTCCCAGGCAATTTTTTCTATAATTTCTCTGGCTACTTTAGAAACAAGCTCATTCATCTGGTCTTCTGAAAGCTGTGGGGCAACAGCCGCTGCGCCTGCTTTTGCAAGCGGTTCTTCCGGGGCTGGAGCTTCTACGGCAACAGCTTCAGGCACGACCTCTTCAACAGGGGCTTGAGGCTGTACCGGTACTGTTTCAACTTTTTCCTCAAATTCAAAGGTCTCTTCCGAAACCGGCGCAGCTGCTTCAGTTGCTTGTTCCGGTGCAGCAGGCGCGGCAACCTCTTCCTCAAAACCAAATTCAGCAAACTCCTCCTCGGCTGATACAGGCGCCTCTACAGCAGGCGCCTCTACAGCAGGGGCTTCAACAACAGGTTCAGGAACCGCTTCAGGAGCCTCCTCTTCACTAAAATCGATCCCCCCCCATAATTCTTCATCGGAAACGGTTTCTTCCTCAACAACAGGTTCAACTACAGGCTCAGGTACGGCCGGAGGCTGAGCCTCTTCAGAGACGCCACCGAAATCCGCAAATTCCTCATCACTCCAAATCTCTTCTTCTGCTCCTTCCTGAACCGGCTCGGCAGGAGACGGTGCAGGAGCTTCCTTGACAGCAGCTTCTTCCGTCATATCCCAGAGTTCTTCTTCCCCAAGTTCAACAATCCCTTCCTCAGCTTCCGCTTCCGGAAGTGGAGCAGCAGGAACTTCGACAGGGACTGCTTCTTCAGTTACAGGCGGAGCTTGTGTTACCGCAGCTTGTACCGGTGCGCCGCCAGCTCTTTCCAGATGATCTTTTACTTTATCTATCAGTGTCTGTGATTCGAAAGGCTTTGTAATACTATCATCGGCGCCGACCTCTTTACTTTTTGCCTCATCAAAAGGCTCAAAAGTTCCCGTTAGAAGTATTACAGGAGTGGAAGAAAGGGCTGAATCAGCCTTGATTTCCTGGCAAACCTGATATCCATCCTTTTCAGGCATAACAACATCTGCAAGCACAAGGTCAGGCTTAATCTCTTTCGCCTTTGTTACGGCATCAGCGCCATTGTCAACTACCGTCAATTCGTAATCTTCATTGGCAAAGGTAATACCTATGACCTTTTGAATCGTTATACTGTCATCTGCAAGTAGAAGTTTTCTTGCCATTCATAACCTCCGGGTAACAATAATTAATTTCTATCTGCAATTTACCTTACAATTTGCTGAATGCGACTTATTGTACAATTTTTTCTGCATTAAGAATATAGACCTCTTCCCCACTCCACGATGTCTTATGATCTACTCCTTTGATGCCTTCTGTACTCTCACCCAGTGCAGATCTATCAATCCTCGTCACAGTCACGACATTTCCGATCTTAAAAGCAATATCAATTCCTTGTACATTATGAACAGCAATCAGGTTTTCCGTAGATACCTTTTTCCCTTTAATTCCCATAGCAAGAGGCAGATTAAAAAAAGGAATGGGCTTTTCGTCAAATTTGACCAAACCTTCAAAATAGTCTCTTGCAAGAGGAACTTTTTGTACAAATTCGTAATGTAAAATCCGCTTAACTAACGCGATATTGGTTGCTATCAGTTTATCGGCAACCCTGAAGATCAGATATTGCTGATCTAAGGCATATTCGATATTCATGACTTACTTTGACCATCTCTTGAAATCTTGATGATGGTTTCCTTACTGTAAATGCCAGGCAAATTCATATGGAGAACAAATTCACCATTCCAGTCATGTATGAAGGTAAAAGCATTTTTATCCCTCAGTATCATTTGGGGGAAAGGAAAAAATGCACTGCCTGCTTCAAAAACACCTTCCACGGAATCGATAGGAATGGCAAGAATTTCATTCCAGACTCTAACAACGGCAGCTGTTTCGTAAACGCTCTTCGCATCTTCCGTTAAAGAAAGTCTTTTCTTTATGTCTACCAGCGGTATTTCACTGCCCCTGAACTCAACTTTTCCTATGCACTCTTCCCCTTGAGACTTTGAAGAAAGATCCAAATTTTCCGTTACTTCAATAAGATCCTTAATATTTATGGAAAATTTACATCCATCAATAGAAACAATTAAAATGAGTTCTTTTCCTGAAGACATACCTATTCATTTTCAATTTGGGGGCACTCATCCCTAGTGTGAACGCTACTAAATTATACTAATAATGTCAAGTATTTTTGAAAATTCAGGCAATAAAAAAGCCCCCCTGTTCAGGGGGGCTTTTTAAATTTCTGGCGGGGCCGACGGGACTCGAACCCGCGCCCTCCGGCGTGACAGGCCGGCGTTATAACCAACTTAACTACGGCCCCAGAAATTCCTTATTCTATTTGGTGGGCGGAACAGGGTTCGAACCTGTGACCCTCGGCTTGTAAGGCCGATGCTCTCCCAGCTGAGCTATCCGCCCCTTAAGTCTGATACAAACTGCTTATTTTACCGCATCTTTAAGAGATTTGCCCGCTTTGAACCTGGGAACCCTTGATGCTTTAATTTGAATTTCCTGACCGGTCTGAGGATTTCTACCTTTTCTGGCAGCTCTATTCGATACGTCAAATGTACCAAAACCTACCAGACTTACCTTGTCACCCTTTTTGAGCGCACCGGTAATTCCATCAACAAAAGCTTTTACTGCTTTTTCAGCAGCAGCCTTTGAAATATCCGTATCCGCCGCTATCTTGTTTACTAAATCCACTTTTGTCACAACAACACCTCCTGAGTTAATTTATTCATTATTAAATTAGTGCCTAAAGTCCACTACAGTTGACAACGAAACGGTGGTAAATCTAACAGCTTCCCCCCTGAGTGTCAAGAAAATTCTATCTCTCTATTAAAAAATATTAGTTCAAGAATAGACGATTCAGTGCGTAATAACGGCATCATGATTTCCACTCTCAAAGGGGCCTTCATTATCATCATCCTTTGACTTCTCCACCTTTTCCAGGAGAGCTTCTTTCACAACCTCATCCATATGATTTACCGGTATTACATTAACTGTTCTGAGAATCTTTTCGGGAACATCCTTTAAGTCCTTCTTGTTTTCATGAGGGATAAGAACCGTCCTGATACCATTTCTGTGTGCAGCAAGCAGCTTCTCTTTCAGACCGCCAATAGGCAAAACCCGCCCTCTCAGCGTTATCTCTCCCGTCATGGCAAGGTCTCCCCTTACAGGCCTTCTGGTGAGAGCGGAGATGACGGCTGTCGCCATGGTAATCCCGGCTGAAGGTCCATCCTTGGGAATAGCGCCTTCGGGAACATGAATATGGAGGTCCACTTTCTGATAAAAGTCCTTCTCCAGGCCAAACTCATCAGCCCTGGAGCGTACATAACTCATGGCGGCCTGGGCCGACTCCTTCATCACATCACCAAGTTTACCCGTTATGAGCAAAGTCCCTTTTCCCGGAACAACGGTAACTTCCGTCACAAGCATTTCTCCACCCGTTTCCGTCCAGGCAAGCCCATTGCCAAGCCCTATGGAATCCATTTCCTCTTTCTTACCGTACCTGAATTTCTCTACTCCCAGAAAACCGGGAATTCTTCCTGCCGTCACCTTGATTTTAAAACTGTCCCCTTTTTTAACAACATCTTTTGCAATTTTTCTGCATACAGAGGCAATCTCACGTTCAAGGCTACGTACACCGGCTTCTTTCGTATAATTCCTGATGGTTTTCAATAGAGCGCCTTCGGAAAATGTCACATGGTCTTCCTTAAGACCGTGCTGACGAACTTGTTTGGGAACAAGATAGCTAATGGCAATCTGGAGCTTTTCCAGTTCCGTATAGCCCGAAAGATGAATGATTTCCAGCCTGTCTCTTAAAGGACCGGGAATTTTAAAATGGTTATTTGCCGTCGCCAGGAACATAACGTTGGACAGATCATAATCCATATCGAGAAAATGATCATTGAAGATATGATTCTGTTCGGGATCGAGTACTTCAAGAAGTGCCGAGGCAGGGTCTCCCCTGAAATCGCTGCTCATCTTGTCAATCTCATCAAGCAAAAAAACAGGATTATTAGATCCTGATTTTTTGAGTGACTGAATAATTTTACCCGGCAGAGCCCCGATGTAGGTTCTCCTGTGCCCTCTAATTTCAGCTTCATCCCTTACCCCACCGAGGGATTGTTTTACAAACTTCCTGCCCGTTGCTCTGGCAACAGACTTGGCAAGAGAGGTTTTACCAACACCGGGAGGACCGGAGAGACAAAGAATGGGGCTTTTCATCTTATCAGCCAGCTTTCTCACGGCAAGGTATTCGACAACCCTCTCTTTAACTTTATCAAGCGCATAATGGTCTTCTTCCAGGATAGCTTCCGCCTCTTCCAGTTCCACATTATCTTCCGTCATCTCATTCCAGGGAAGGGCCAATATCCAGTCTATGTAGTTCCTGACAACAGCCGCTTCTGCCGACATAGGAGACATCATCTTGAGCTTCTTGATTTCCTTGGCAACCTTTTCGGCAGCCTCTTTAGACATTTCCTTCTTCCTGGCTTTTTCCTCAAGTTCCCTGATCTCTCCCTTGAACTCGTCTTTTTCGCCAAGCTCCTTCTGGATTGCCTTCATCTGCTCATTAAGGTAATACTCCTTCTGGGTCTTTTCCATTTGGCTTTTGACCCTGCCCTTGATTTTCTTCTCTACCTGCAGCACTTCTATCTCGCCCTGCATGTAGGCATAAACCCGCTCCAGCCTCTCAAAAGAAGGGATTATTTCAAGGATTTCCTGCTTTTCTTCTATTCTCAAATTAAGATGCGACACAATCGTATCGGCAAGCCTTGACGACTCCTCTATAGAAGAAACAGAAACAAGCATTTCAGGAGGGATCTTCTTGTTGAGCTTAATATAAGTACCAAAAGTGGAAGTAACACTTCTCACTAAAGCATCTGCATCGGCTGAACCTTCTTCATTTTCTTCGGTGAGGTACGAAAAAGTAGCAAGAAAACAGTCATCAACGATAAAGTCAACAATACTGGCCCTATGCTTCCCTTCAACAAGTACCTTGACCGTTCCATCGGGCAGCCTGAGAAGCTGCATGATCGTTGCAATGGTGCCGATGTCATATAAATCTTCACGCATGGGCTCATTGACTTTAGCATCTTTCTGTGTAACAAGCATGATATCATTGCCTTCACTCATTGCTTTTTCAAGCGCGGTGATAGACATTTCGCGTCCAACAAAAAGAGGAACTACCATATGAGGAAAAACGACAATGTCCCTCAGTGGAAGCAGAGGAACACTATTTTCCATCATTTCTCCCTCATTTTTATTATTGTCATTGCCAATAAGCATAATTACCCTTCTGCCTGCACCTTATCCAGCTGTTTGGAATAAACCATAATAGGCTCACCCTCGCCGACAATGACATCTTCACTGATAACGACTTCAGCAACATTGTCCTGAGACGGAATTTCATACATGAGATCGAGCATCACATTTTCCAGGATTGCTCTTAGTCCTCTTGCTCCCGCCTTTCTCTTCATCGCCTCCTTAGCTATTGAAGACAGGGCGCTGTCAGTAAACTTGAGGATAACATTTTCCATTTCAAAAAGCTTTGCATACTGTTTGACAATGGCATTTTTGGGTTTTACAAGGATCTCTACAAGGGCCTCTTCGTTAAGTTCATCAAGCGTCGCAATGACTGGAAGCCTTCCTATAAATTCAGGGATGAGACCAAACCTGAGCAGGTCTTCAGGAAGAACCCTGGCAAGGAGTTCACCGAGCCTCTTCTTCTCCTTTTTCTCCATTTCAGCGCCGAAACCGATCCCCTTCTTCCCGATCCTTCTCTCGACAATGTCTTCAATGCCAAGGAAAGCGCCACCGCAGATAAAAAGAATATTGGTCGTATCAATTTGAAGAAACTCCTGCTGAGGATGCTTCCTGCCGCCCTTTGGAGGAACACTGGCAATAGTTCCCTCAATAAGTTTGAGAAGGGCCTGCTGAACACCTTCACCGGATACATCCCTCGTTATGGAAGGATTGTCCGACTTTCTCGATATTTTATCAATCTCATCGATGTAGACAATCCCTTTCGATGCTTTTTCAACATCATAATCAGCCGCCTGTAAAAGGCTCAGTATTATATTTTCCACGTCCTCTCCCACGTAACCGGCTTCTGTAAGGGTCGTAGCATCGGCAATGGTAAAAGGCACATTAAGAATATTGGCAAGCGTCTTTGCCAGGAGCGTTTTCCCTGAACCGGTAGGACCGAGGAGGAGTATATTGCTCTTCTGGATCTCGACACCCCCCATATCAAGTCTGGAATTTACTCTCTTGTAATGATTATGTACGGCAACAGAGAGAATTTTTTTAGCCCTCTCCTGGCCGATGACGTGCTGCTGAAGGGCCTCATAGAGTTCTCTGGGTTTGGGAACGGTAGAGCTGACCTGGGCCTTTTCCTCCTGCTCAAGTTCCTCCGCCATAATATCATTGCAGAGTTCAATACATTCGTCACATATATATACGGTAGGTCCGGCAATAAGTTTTTTTACTTCTTCCTGCTTCTTTCCGCAAAAAGAGCAGACAAGATTCGATGCCGTCATTTCAATCTCCTTTGCAGAAATAATGTTTATTCAAAAGGTCCATCAAATTACTTTTTTTCGTCATAACGATAAAACCCGGCAGCAGTCCTACTTAATTGAAGCAAGCTGCTCATTTTTTTCTATTACGTGATCAACAATACCATATTTTTTTGCCTGATCACCAGACATATAAAAATCCCTGTCTGTATCTGCCGTAATCCTTTCCATTTTCTGCCCTGTATGTTTCGAAAGAATGCCATTGAGCATTTCTCTCATCCTCAGGATTTCCTTGGCCTGAATATCGATATCTGTGGCTTGCCCCTGGGCCCCGCCAAGAGGCTGGTGAATAAGTATCCTTGAATTGGGAAGGGAATATCGCTTTCCCGACTCACCTGCTGCCAACAGCAAAGCCGCCATGGAAGCAGCCTGACCGATACAAACAGTAGCCACCCTGGGCCTGATATACTGCATGGTGTCATAAATTGCAAGGCCCGCCGTTACAACCCCTCCGGGCGAATTAATATAGAGATAAATATCTTTTTCCGGGTCTTCCGACTCGAGAAAAAGCAGTTGGGCAACAACCAGGTTTGCCACATTGTCATCAATGCCGGTTCCTATAAAGACGATCCTGTCCTTAAGGAGTCTCGAATAAATATCGTAGGCCCTTTCACCCCGGCTTGTCTGCTCAACTACCATAGGAACCAGATTCATAATTAATGCTCCTTAACTAATTTTTGCTTTTTCGAGAAGATAATCGAGAATTTTATTATCCAAAACAGTGGTTGTCACATAGTCTCTCTTGTCTCCAAAGTACTTCCTGATTTCATCGAGAGGACGGCCACTCTTTTCGGCCATCGCGGCAAAATACTTGTCAATATCTTCCTCTTCAACGGCAATGCCTTCTTTTTCGGCAATGGCTTCAAGAAGAAGGCCGCTTTTTACCTGCCTTTCAGCATCACCCATGATCGCATCAGCCATGGATGAAATATTCCGCTCAATCTCCTCCTTCGGCATTCCGTAGGAAGTCATCTGCTTTCTTGTCTCATCGGCCTTGTACTGGGCCTGCCTTTTTACCATTGATTCAGGCACTTCAATAGCGTTTTCCTTAATTATAGCGTCAACAAGGTCTTTATGCAGCTTTCTTTTCGATTCTTCCTCTCTCGCTGCCTTAAGGTCTGTTGAAATTCTCTCTTTAAGCGCATCAAGGCTATCATAATCACCCACATCCTTTGCAAACTCATCATCCAGATCGGGAAGCTCCGCCTTCTTGACCTCCTTAATGGTTACCTTGAAGAGAGCTTCCTTTCCTGCCAGCTCTTTAGCATGATAATCATCGGGAAAAGCCGCCTTTACATCACCGCTTTCACCTTTGCCCATCCCTACCATACCTTCTTCAAAACCGGGAATGAACTGCCCCGAACCAATTTCAAGGTTCGAATTTTCAGCCTTTCCATTTTCTATCGGTTCTCCATCGATAAATCCTTCAAAATCAAAGGTAACCACATCGCCTTTTTCTATCCCCCTCCCTTCAACATCACTGAAAGCGGCAAAGTTTTTCTGCAGTTTTTCAAGCTCTCCAGCCACATCCTCATCGGAAATAGCAGTATCTTCTTTATTAAGAGCAATTCCTTCATAATCTCTGGGCTCAATATCAGGTCTTACATCAACAGAAAGAGAAAAGGCAAAGTCTTCACCTTCCTGGATTTCCTCTCCACCGAAATCAGGGTAAGCCACAGGTTCAAGCCCCTCCTTGGCGATGATTTCCGGATAACTTTCCTTCAGTATATCATCCAGCACCTCACCGAGCACTCTGTCTTTATAACGCTTTTCCAGCAAACTCCTGGGCGCCTTCCCCGGTCTGAAACCATCAATCTTTACCGTTTTCCTCAACCGGTTATAAGCCTTATCTATCTTTTCTCCAACCTTTTCACCTGGAAAGACAATATTAATTTTCTTTTTTACGGTACTAATACTTTCAACATCAAATTTCATTTAAAACCTCTAAATATATTCTTTTTTTTTCAGATTTTCACGAGACATGCAAATGGTGCGAGAGGGGGGAGTCGAACCCCCACGGTTGCCCGCCAGATCCTAAGTCTGGTGCGTCTGCCAGTTCCGCCACCCTCGCAAAAATAAAGGGAGGAAACCTCCCGGGATAGAACCTTTAAAAACAGATAGTTTTGAACAAACCCTAACCCAAGTCAGGCACATTACCACTTGAGCGGACATGATGCATATTAACAGAGTAAAGCCCATCAAGTCAACATTTTAGGCAACATAATTAGCTCTAAAAACACCTTTTTCACAGCATCAAAAGTAGCAGGAAAGCTATCGGACGCATCTGGCCCGAGCCTGCACATTAAAGATATTTTTATCATTGACAGTGAAAGGGCATGCTATTAGAATCAAGCCTATTAAGGCTTTGGATGCTGAAAGTCCAACTCAGGAGGTTAAGCAGATGTTAACAGATGAAAAACTGGCCCTGGTAGTCGAAAACGAGCAGGTAATGGGCAGAATGCTGTCATATCTCTTCATGTCACGGGGGCTTAAAGTAACAACAGCGATTAACGGTATTGAAGCCTTTGAGAAAATTGAACAGAAGCGGCCCGATATTATCATACTCGACCTCATGATGCCCGGCATGGATGGTTTCGAGTTTTGTGAAAAAATAAAGAAAGATCCGAAACATGGAGACATCCCCGTTGTCATTGTCTCTGCTCTTCCCTCTTCATCAAACAGAACAAAGCTTTTATCAATGGGCGCCGTTGAATATATTCAGAAACCCTTTGATTCCTCCGAACTGGTCAACAAGATAGAAGAAATACTCAGCAAAGCAAGCTGAAGCTACCCTTTGTTTCATCCTTTACAAAAAAACCAATCCAACAAAATAAAAAAGGGTTTGCCATCATTTGGCAAACCCTTCTTTATTTTCAACCTTGTTAAAAAGGCCTCACTGCGAACCGGTCTCATCCAGGTTGATGGGGTGAGTGATGGGACTTGAACCCACGACCACAGGAGCCACAATCCTGTGCTCTACCAACTGAGCTACACTCACCATTTTCAGTGAAACCACATAAAACGGCCCCTAAAGTAACCGCTTAAAAGAATTTACTTTTTTACCACAACCGGCTCAACAATGTCAACAAAATGTAAGCGCCAAAATTTCAAATCCGGGACTGGAAATCAAAACTTAAGCAGAGAATAAACCTCGTGCGGCTTGAGCTTATCCCTTCCATTGAGGAATTCCAGTTCTGCAAGAAAACTGCACTCGACAATTTCCCCACCCATTTTTTCTATCAGTTCAATAACGGCCTTTACCGTTCCGCCCGTCGCAAGAAGGTCGTCGGCAATGAGTACTTTTTGACCTTTTTTTATGGCATCCTGGTGAATATGCAATTCATCCGTGCCATATTCAAGTTCATAACTTGTGCTGTACGTTTTATAGGGAAGTTTTCCCGGCTTGCGCACAAGTACGACACCCTTTCCCAGCTTGTAGGCAAGAGCGGAGCCCATAATAAAACCTCTCGCTTCAACACCAAGAATAAGGTCTATATCCTTATCGATATACCGGTGCGACATAAGGTCGACTACTCTCTGAAAAGATTTTGCATCGGCAAGAAGCGTCGTTATATCCTTAAAAACAATCCCTTCTTTAGGAAAATCGGGCACGTCCCTTATAATCTTCTTTAACTGCTCCATTAAAATCCTCCAAATAATTATTTCCCAAGGGAAACCTCAATTAATATCATGGTAAAAGTGTAAGCGGATCCAGGGCAACCTTCCCTTCCCTGATTTCGAAATGAACGGCAGCCGTACCGATTTTTCCACTCTCTCCCACATAGGCTATTACTTCACCACTCTTAACAAAGTTCCCCTTTATCACTGCATTGCTGCGATTGTGCGCATAAACGGTAGAATAACGGCCTTCATGTTTTATGATGACCATATTACCGTAACCTTTTATCTCATTCCCACTGTAAATTACCCGCCCCGCAGCAGATGCCCTGACAGGATGTCCTGAATCCCCTTTGATATCTATGCCGTCATGAAGCTCCGCTCCATTTTTTCCAAACCTTGAAATAACCTCCCCTTCTATGGGCCAGCGAAAGGATACTTTTTTAACAACAAGAGGCTTGGTTCTTTTTTCATATTTAGGGGCGGAAGGTTCCTTTTTTATTTCCTCTCCCCGTCTAACTTCATCATACTTCACATTTGGAGGCTTTTCAGTGGCAGCAGCTATGCCGGTAGAATCAACTCTTACACTGGCGCCGGGTATGTAGAGCGCATCACCGGGCTTTACCGAGGAGGGATCTGAAATACCGTTCATTCGGGCAACTGTGGCCCTGCTCATGTTATATGCCTGACATATGCTGTCAAAGGTTTCACCGGGAGCCACCTTATGGTAAATGCCGTAACCTGTTCCACAGGCAAAAAGAGAAAACAGAGTAAATATAAGAACGGCATATTTTATCAACTTAAGTGTCATAACCATTACAAAACAAATTTAAGAAGGACAAAACCACCAATAAGAAGGACGGTAAAAACAAGGGTCAATATATTAAAATATTTATCGATAAATCCTTTAACAGGTTCGCCAAACTTGTAAATAAGGCCACCAACGATAAAAAACCGGGCCGAACGGCTTACAAGTGACGCAAGAATAAAAACAATCAAATTTATCTCGCAGGCCCCTGCAGCTATAGTAAAAACCTTGTACGGTATGGGTGTAAAACCGGCCACGGCCACGGCCCAGGCGTCATATTCCTGATAATAAGCACTTATTATATCAAATTTTTCCATTACGCCATACCATTCAAGGATAGGCTTTCCTACCGCTTCCATGAGGCCAAGACCAAGGAAGTATCCCACCACACCGCCCAGCACGGACCCGACAGAGGAGATAGCTGCATAAATAAAAGCCTTTGCCGGAACGGAAAGGGAAAGGGCCATAAGAAGAACATCGGGGGGCACGGGGAAAAAAGAGGATTCGGCGAGAGCAAGCCAGAAAAGAGCCCAGGTGCCATAAGGAGAGTGGGCCCACTGCATAACCCAGTCATAAGTTTTTCTAATCATTCACTTCCCTTTCACTCCAGCCCTTCTCCCCGATGAGAGGAACAAAGATGCACTCACCAAGATCTTCTTCCCTGAATCCTTCACCCTTCCTGATAAATCTTTTAAGCCGCTGTTTTTCAGCTTTGCCTACGGGCATGACAACCCTGCCACCTTCCTTTAACTGATAAAGAAGCTCTTCGGGAACATTGGAAAAGGAAGCTGCCACCAGTATGGCATCAAAGGGGGCCTTGTCTTTCCAGCCAAGCGTCCCGTCACCCACCTTAAAAAGAACATTCATGCACTTTAATGTATGAAGAAGCCGCCTGGCTCTTACAGCCAGGGAGCCAAGCCGTTCAATGGTAAAAACTTCCCCCGCCAGCCTGGACAATATGGCGGACTGGTAGGCAGAACCACCACCGATTTCGAGCACTCTTTCTCCCCCTTCAAGGCCAAGGGCCTCCGTCATTTTGGCCACTGTATAAGGCCTCGATATGCTCTGTCCGTCACCGATGGGAAGGGCCTTGTCTCCATAGGCAATACCCTGAAAGGCCTCTTCCACAAAGAGGTGGCGCGGCACTTCTATCATGGCTTCGAGCACCCTTTTGTCATTTACGCCGCGGGAGATGACATATTCATTTATCATACGGCGTGACGCCCTTCTGTGATCGATCATTCTATCAGAAACTCCACGGCCTTAGCTCTTCCATGGAGCTGTAATTGGTCAAATCAAGATGCAGGGGCGTAACGGAAATAAAATTCTCCGATACGGCCTGAAAGTCGGAATCCTCAATATGCTCGAATCCAAGGCTGTCCCCTCCTATCCAGAAATATTTCCTTCCCCTTGGATCAAGTTTTTCGACGACGGCATCACCGTAAATACGTTTCCCTTGCCTCGTAATCTTCCAGCCCTGAAGGGCTTCCTTTTTGATATTGGGAACATTGACATTTAAAAGCGTATCTTTGGGAAGCCCCTTTTCCACGACACGCCTTGTTACTCTTAAAGCGGCATCGATAGCCGTATCAAATATGAAGCCGCTCTTCGTCGTCAGAGACATGGCAATGGAAGGAATACCGAGAAGTGTCCCCTCCATGGCAGCCGACACGGTCCCCGAATAAGTAATATCATCACCCATATTAGCGCCCTTATTTATGCCGGAAACAACAATGTCCGGCCTCACGTCAAGGAGGCCGTTGACGGCCAGGTTGACACAGTCCGTGGGCGTACCGTCAATAGCATAACGATTTTTTGAAACTTCATCGACGCGCAGGGGATGATGGAGACTCAGGGAATGCCCCGTTGCGCTTCTTTCCCTGTCGGGAGCCACAACATAAACATTACCCGCTTCCTCCAGCGCATCGGCAAGAAGGGTTATGCCTTCGGAATGGATGCCATCATCATTTGTAACAAGAATATTCAAGGATATTAACTGCTGAAATATTGAAGGGTATTTTGAATCTCCGGCGGGCGCCTTCCCCGTGGCTTGCCGCTTCAAAGTGGAAGCCGGACTCCACATACATACACCGCTGGTTGCGCCACAGTGGCTGTTTTTGATTGGTCGGGGCGAGAGGATTTGAACCTCCGACCACCTGAACCCCATTCAGGTGCGCTACCAGGCTGCGCTACGCCCCGATACCAGCCACCCAATATAGTACAAAAGCCGATTTAAGTCCACACTTTTTTCTCTTCATCACCATCGATCCTCTCACCATAGCGAACATAAAATCGCTCCATCACCAGGGGAGGAATGACTGTTGTCACGGCCACAACGATAATAAGGGCCGCATAAACCTCGTTGCTCAATATATTTGAGGCCCTGCCGAGTTCGGCAAAGATAAGCCCTACCTCTCCCCGGGGTATCATGGCGAAACCGATAAGAAATTTCCTGTACATATTATCGCTTATAATCATTGCACCGAGAAGCTTGCCGGCAAAAGCGCCAATAATAATAAGAATTGAAAAGGACCAGATAAAGGACGAAGTCCAGTCTATGACCCTGAAATTAAGAGAGAGGCCCACCATAACAAAGAAGATGGGAGTAAAGAGATGGATAATAGGCTTGATATCATTGTCTACCCTGTCTGCAAAATCAGGGTCTGAATGTATAGCCACTCCCATGGGGAGAACAAAGCGGCGGCTAAGAGCGAGACCGGCGGCAAATCCTCCCAGTATTTCAGGAGCGCCCACAGCATGGGCAAGCCAGGCAAAGAAGAGAACCAGGGAAACAACTGTCGTCGATATAACGCCTCTCGTCTGGCTGATAGCTTCTACCTTCCTTATCCATCCCGAGATGAGCTTTGCCAGCAAGGGAGCCATCATGAGGAATAAAACAACAAAAATAATTACCCTTACCGAGTTTCCAAGGCTTACCCCGCCGCCTGCTGAAAATTCATACAGGATGGCAAGAAGGACAATGCCCATAATGTCATCCATAACGGCAGCACCAAGCACTACCTGGGCCTCATGACTGTGATGACGATCAAGGTCGGTAAGCACCCGGATAGTAATCCCTATACTTGTTGCCGTAATGGTTCCGCCAATGAAGAGCGAAACGAGAAGACTGAGATTGAAAATTCCGTAACTGATGCAGAAACCGAAAAGAAAAGGGGCGACAAAACCAACAATAGCAACAATGGTTGCCTTTGCACCGGACCTTGTAAGTTCGGTAATGTCCGTTTCGAGGCCCACTTCGAAGAGAAGCAGAATAACGCCTATCTCGGCAAGGAGTTTCAGTATATCGTTGGGTTGGATAAGCCCGAGAATACTGGGACCGAAGATGATGCCCGCCAGTATTTCACCCGTTACCGACGGCGCGCCCATATGGGCTGCAACCTCGCCGAGAAAACGGGCGGACATGAGAATAATGATAAGGTGAAGAAAAAAAGAATGTACTTCCATCAAAACACCTTTTAAATAAAATTCTCTTCAGGCACCCCACATCCGCCGCTCCCCTGGTTCATTCCTGTGACGAACGGCGGGCCAGTTCTTTAAGCAAAGTGCCGGCAAATGTCCTGCTGATTCCCTTTACTGACGCAAGTTCCCCGGCAGAAGCCTCAATGATTCCCTGGAGACTGCCGAACCTTGAAATAAGCGCCTTTTTAGTCACCGGCCCAAGCCCTTTAATATCATCAAGCGGCGAAGAGAGGGCCTTTTTCCCTCTCAGTTTTTTATGATAGGCAACGGCAAACCGGTGCGCCTCATCTCTTATTCTCTGGAACAAAAAGAGCATACCGCTTCGCTCCTTAAGCTTTAAAGGGTTCTTTCTGCCCGGCGCATAAACTCGTTCATCACGCTTCTCCTTGCCCCCTTTCACATGAAAAACCTTTTCCTTGGCCAGAGCAAGGAGATCGATTTCTTCCGAGAGACCGGATTCTTCAAGCGCCTTCATTGCCACGCCCAATTGCCCGCGCCCGCCATCGACAACAATAAGGTCCGGCAGGTCTTTTTCATCAAGACCCCGGTTTAACCGGCGGGTCAACACCTCATACATCATGGCAAAATCATCACTCCCGTCTGCGCCTTTAATTTTGAACCGGCGGTATTTGTCCTTACGGGCTTCACCATTAATGAAAACAACCGTAGACCCTGTTGCATTGGTTCCCTGGATATTTGAAATATCAAAACACTCCATCCTCTGGGGTATTTTTTTAAGAGAAAAAGTGTTCATCACCTCTTCCAGCAAGGCCTGTCCTGAAAGTTCCTTTTTCCTCCCTGCCACAAAAGTCTGCCCGGCATTCTTCGATGCCATTTGAAGCAGATTAACCTTGTCCCCTCTCCTGGGACAGGTAAGGCGAACACGCTTTTCACGAAGTTCACCAAGCCACTCTTCCATAACAGGTATATCCTCTATGTCACAGGGAATAATTACTTCAGCAGGCACATACCGTCCCCCGCTATAATAACGTCTCACAAAGGAAGAGATAATCTCACTATCGGGCATTTCCTGGTTTGTAAAATTAAATCCCTTCCCTCCGCTCACCTTCCCTTCCCGTATAAAAAGCACATAAATTGCCAGCGCCGTCCCCTCACGGAACAAACCGACCACATCCCTTTCATCGGAGAGCCTGGTAAAAACCCGTTGTTTTTCAAGGGTCCTCTTAATATTATCGATGCAATCTCTCAGTCTGGCAGCTTCCTCAAATTCAAGTTCACCGGCCGCTTCCTTCATCCTTTTCTTAAATCGTGAAATAATTTCACCGCTTCTGCCTTCAAGAAAAAGAACAACCTCTTCCATCATTGCCCGGTAAAAGGCAATCCCGATATGGCCGCAGCAAGGTCCTGAGCATCTTTTAATCTGATAACTGAGACAAGGCCTCACCCTGTTTTTGAAATTGCTCTCCCTGCATGTTCGCAAGGGAAATACTTTCTGGATGAGGGCCAGCGTCTCTCTAAGGGCCTGGGCCGAAGCATAGGGCCCAAAATATCGCACGCCCTTCCCGTCATCTTTTTTCTTAATACGAACAACTTCAACACGGGGATAATCGAGGTTCATGTCTATCTTTAGACTGAGGTAGGTTTTATCGTCTTTGAGATTAATATTGTAACGGGGACGGTGTTTTTTTATGAGAATATCTTCAACAATAAGGGCCTCCTTCTCCGTACCGGTTACCATCACCTCAATTGAATCGACCCGCTTCATGAGAAACTTGACATGATATCTCTCATCATGACCGTTAAAATAGGAGCGAACACGGCTTTTCAGGCTCCTCGCCTTTCCCACATAGATAACCTCCCCTTTGTCACTTTTCATGAGATACACACCGGGTGAGGCAGGAAATTTACTTATATGGTCCTCAAGTTTTTGAAGGGTAGATTCAGTCATTTTCCTGGTCTGATTTTTTTCTTATATACCTATATATTACATGATTGGCAAGTGTTTAAAAATCTATAAATACCAGGATTTCTAAGAAATGTTGCAGATTTATGGAAATGTCAGAGGCATATCGTCTGATACAGCAGGCAGGAAAAGGAAATCCCGGCTCATCAGGAAACTGTTAGCCGGGTTAAACAGGAAAAAAACAATAAGTGCCGCTGTGGGCGGAAAAAGAATTAAGTTTAAGACGTTTTTTTCAGATACGCAATTTCTCAAAATATCAATCAACCTCCCCGCCGCAACCAGCGGGGTATGAGCGCAGAGACTGCATCCCAACTTTATTGGGACTAGCTGCGGAAGATGCAGCAGCCAGGGATTCAAAAAAAATAAACAAACTCTTATCCATCTTCAAGGAGAAGAGATTATTTTGTACCAATATGTAATGTTCCCCCTCCTCCATTTCTTGCTCCGTTACTGCCGCTTCCACTCAAGCCGCCTTTAAACTCTATGTTAGTCGGAGGGAAATTAATACTATTACTGTAAATAGCGATCCGTCCCCCTCCTCCTCCGCCGCCGGCAGCTGAAATCCCTCCATTAGCAGTGATTTTCCCACTACCGTAAATCATCCAGGCATCAATGACTATCCCTCCACCACTGCCGGCTCCAACACTTGAATTAGCAGGGCTTTCACCATTGGCAATAATATTTCCATCCACATTCAGAGTGTCTGTTTTGAGCAACAGATAGCCGCCTCCATTTCCTCCCTGATAACTCGTTGGATATCCTCCACCACCACTACCGACTTCACTGAAAGAGCTAAAGTTTTCATAAGTTACATTAACTGAACCGCCGGATAAAAGACCTCCAAGGCCTCCATAACTTCCGCCATTACGGCTCGTACTGCCCCCTGAAGAAGTATTCCCCGAAGTTCTTCCATTAATGCTGCTATTCCCCGGTTTATATCCTCCAAGGTAGCCCTTACCGGTCACATCGATCTTACTGTCAGCATCTATTTCTACCGTGCCTGACACATTCATCTCAAGATGATGTTCTGTACTCCCGGTAGTCGCTATTTGCGAAAGGGTTCCCCCATTAATCACAGATACATTTGCTGAGTGAACAGTGCCGGCTTCGAGATAGGCGCCGTTAATCACAATGGCCTGATCCACAATCAGCCAGTCAGGAGTTTTAAGCCTCCCCTTCTCTTTAACGGTCAGGTTATCCAAAACATAAACGCCTGTATAGCTATCTCCTACAGATGCATCGAGATCAAGTGCTCCTTCACTGATATCTGTAAATAAAGTTGTTGACGTATTATCCAGAACTGTAAAGTAACGGTCCACATCCTTGCGAGGCCTGAATTTCAAACCTTTAAGGGCGCCCGGTTGCCAGGTCGCCTGACTGTCGGTAATGCTGTAAGCGTTATCAATAACAACCTCATTAACTGCTGTAATCGTTCCGGTTCCAATCGAAGCAAGAGGCGTTACCTTCGTATATTCTACGCTACCGTTATCTACAATGATAGAGCCATTCGTACTGCCGGTGGCCTTCAGGTAAATCGTACCAGCCCCGCCATTTTTATATATATCGGTACTTGCAGTCGATCTCCTTGCGCCATAGGCATGAATGTTTCCTTCGGGCAATGTCATCGTGTCATAATACAAGGCAATGCGGCCACCGCCGCCACTGCCTGCCGAAATGCCTCCACTCAATCCACCGTTTGCTCTGATTATACCGCTGCCGGAAATAGTAGATGCTTCTATCCTTACACCACCTCCACTGCCGCCACCACCGTGCGGGTCGACTCCCATTTCTCCATTTGCTATTATATATCCAGCGAGAGTCAATACCCCCGTTTTAATCCTTACAAGCCCACCTCCGTTTCCTGCCTGCTGCTTATACGAGGCATAACCACCTCCACCACTTCCCACTTCGTTGGGGTCTGTCAAATCGCCATAGGCTTCGTTTACACCATCGTATGTGCCTGTTATTGAACTACTCATGCCGCCATGACCACCGTAACTGCCGCCATCCATCAGCTTACTGCCGCCTGACGCTGTATTTCCTATCGTCCGCCCGTTTTCACTGCTGTTCCCGTCGCGCCTGCCGCCAAGGTAACCCTTGCCGGTCACGTCGATACTGCTCGTTGAATCGATGTTCAGGCTTCCAGATTGTATCTCCAGTTTCGATTCAGTCGTTATTGTCGCAGCACTATGACTAAGAACACTGTTATCTATGAGCATCAGTGCACCAGACACAACAATTACATCTGAGGCCGTTACACCACTCTTGACAAGGGTCAGGTCGCCAAGAACATTCAGCCCCTTCGAAAGATATAAATTACTCCCACCCTTTACCGTAATGGTATCGTAAGTCCCCCCCGGCACAGGCGTTATCTTCGTATGCTCAACACCATCATTATTTACAATAATAGAGCCATTCGTACTGTCGGTGGCCTTCAGGTAAATCGTACCAGCCCCGCCATTTTTATATGTATCGGTACCTGTAGTCGATCTCCTTGCGCCATAGGCATGAATGTTTCCTTCGGGCAATGTCATCGTGTCATAATACAAGGCAATGCGACCACCGCCGCCACTGCCTGCCGAAGTGCTTCCACCCAACCCACCGTTTGCGCTGATTATGCCGCTGCCGGAAATAGTAGAAGCTTCTATCCTTACACCACCTCCACTGCCGCCGCCACTGAACTGGTCGACTCCCATTTCTCCATTTGCTATTATATATCCAGCGAGAGTCAATACCCCCGTTTTAATCCTTACAAGCCCACCTCCATTTCCTGCCTCATCACTATGCCAGGCAGAACCACCTCCACCACTTCCCACTTCGTTGGGGTCTGTCAAATCGCCATAGGCTTCGTTTACACCATCGTATGTGCCTGTTGTTGAACTACTCATGCCGCCATGACCACCGTAACTGCCGCCATCCGAATTTTTGCTGCCGCCTGACGCTGTATTTCCTATCGTCCGCCCGTTTTCACCGCTGTTCCCGTTGCGCCTGCCGCCAAGGTAACCCTTGCCGGTCACGTCGATACTGCTCGTTGAATCGATGTTCAGGCTTCCAGATTGTATCTCCAGTTTCGATTCAGTCGTTATTGT